>JAMOBD010000066.1 GCA_039908345.1 Magnetospirillum sp. WYHS-4 | reverse complement strand
CATCTCGGCCATAGGAAGCTCCCGTCTGAAGATGGTCGTGAAAAGACAACCTTGTCAGACAGGAGGCCTCGCCGCCTCCGCCACTCCCCTACCGCGAAGCGGTTTCGTTCAATCCCCTGAATCCGGCATCAGGCCAAAATTAAAGCTGCTGGGGCGGGTGCGACATCGAATCAGTAGCGGTACTGGTCGGTCTTGAAGGGGCCGTTCATGGCCACGCCGATGTAGTCGGACTGCTTCTTGGACATGACGGTCAGCACCGCGCCCAGCTTGGCCAGGTGCAGGGCGGCGACCTTTTCGTCCAGGTGCTTGGGCAGGACGTAGACCTTCTTTTCGTACTTTCCGGGATTGGCGAAGATCTCGATCTGGGCCAGAACTTGGTTGGTGAAGGAGGCCGACATCACGAAGCTGGGATGGCCGGTGGCGCAGCCCAGGTTCACCAGCCGGCCCTCGGCCAGCAGGATGACGCGCTTGCCGTCGGGGAATTCGATCTCGTCCACCTGGGGCTTGACGTTGTGCCACTTGAAGTTCTTCAAGCCGGCTACATGGATCTCGGAATCGAAGTGGCCGATATTGCAGACGATCGATCGGTCCTTCATGGCCCGCATGTGGTCGACGGTGATGACGTCCACGTTGCCGGTGGCGGTGACGAAGATGTCGGCCCGCGGCGCGGCGTCTTCCATGGTGGCGACCTCGTAGCCTTCCATGGCTGCCTGCAGGGCGCAGATGGGGTCGATCTCGGTGACGATGACGCGGCATCCGGCGTGGCGCAGGCTTTCGGCCGAGCCCTTGCCCACGTCGCCGAAGCCGGCGACCACGGCGACCTTGCCGGCCATCATGACGTCGGTGGCGCGGCGGATGCCGTCCACCAGGCTCTCGCGGCAGCCATACTTGTTGTCGAACTTGGACTTGGTGACCGAGTCGTTCACGTTGATGGCGGGCCACAGCAGGGTGCCCTTCTTCTCCATCTCGTAGAGCCGGTGCACGCCGGTGGTGGTCTCCTCGGTCACGCCCTTGATGGCGGCGCCCATCTTGGAATACCAGCCGGGCTTCTCGGCCAGGGTCTTCTTGATGGCGGCGAACAGGACTTCCTCTTCCTCGCAGGTGGGCTTGGTGATGACCGAGGCGTCCTTCTCGGCCCGCATCCCCAGATGGATCAGCAGGGTGGCGTCGCCGCCGTCGTCCAGGATCATGTTGGGGCAGCCGCCGTCGGCCCACTCGAAGATGCGATGGGTGTAGTCCCAGTATTCCACCAGGGTCTCGCCCTTGTAGGCGAAGACCGGGGTGCCCGAGGCCGCGATGGCGGAGGCGGCGTGGTCCTGGGTTGAGTAGATGTTGCACGACGCCCAACGGATGTCGGCGCCGAGGGACTTCAGGGTCTCGATCAGCACCGCGGTCTGGATGGTCATGTGCAGAGAGCCGGCGATGCGGGCGCCCTTCAGGGGCTGCTGCTTGCCGTATTCGGCGCGGATGGCCATGAGCCCCGGCATCTCGGTCTCGGCGATGGCGATCTCCTTGCGGCCCCAGTCGGCCAGGGAAATGTCGGCCACCTTGTAGTCGGTGAAGCTGCTCATGGCGCGTCTCCTGCGGATTTCGGATGTCTTGTGCGAAGGGGGCGGTTTAGCAGCAGGTCCCAAGGACCGTCAAGCGGAGGATGGATCGCTCCACATTCCGGGCGCCATCCGCTATTCTGCGGCCATGAACGATCATGCGTCGCGGCGGGTGCGGGAAGGGCTGGACCACCAGCGGGCCGGGCGGCTGGCCGAGGCCGAGGCGCTCTACCGCCAGGTCCTGGCAGCCTTTCCGCGCCACCCCGACGCCCTTCACCTGTTGGCGGTCGTCCTGCACCGCCAGGGACGACGCGACGAGGCGCGGCAAGCCTTCGACGCCGCGGCGATGCAGGCGGACATCGAATCCCGGGGTTCCGCGATCATCTTGTACAACCGGGCCCTGTTGCTGGCCGATCTGGGCGATGACGACCGGGCGGCCGAGGATTTGGCCCGCGCCGCCGATCTGGACCCCGGACTGAGCGAGGCAGCCTACAATCTGGGGCTGATCCGCCAGCGGCAGGGCAGGCTGGAAGAAGCCGAGAAGGCCTACCGCCGGGCGCTGCTTGCCGCCCCGGCGAATGGCGCCGCCTGGACCAACCTGGGGGCCGCCCTGGCCGATCTCGGCCGTCCCGACGAGGCGGTGGCGGCCCTGCACCGGGCGACGGCATTCGATCCCGCCTCGGCCGAGGCCTGCTCCTGCCTGGCGCAGGCGTTGCGGGCCGGCGGAAGGGCGGCGGAAGCCGTCGCTTGGGATTACCGGGCCGTCCGTATCGCGCCCGAACGGCCGGCCCTGTGGCAGAATCTCGCCAATGCCCTGGCGGACGGCGACTGTGCCGAACTGCCGTCCCCGACACTGGCCACCTTGCTGGCCCGGAACGACGTGGAGGTTCGCGGAGCCGCCATGGCCGCATCCCGGCGCCTTGCCGCCCGTGCCGATATCTTGCGCCTGGCCGAACGGGACGATCCGACGTCCGATGACCCCTTGCTCTTGGCCCTTCTGGCCCATGCGGTGGTGCGGGATGCGGCCGTGGAACGGGCGATGACGGCGGCCAGGCGGCGGATGCTGCTCGAAGGCGGCGGGTCGCTGGCCTTCCGCATCGCCTTGGCCCACCAGTGCTTCCTCAACGAGTACGTCTGGGACGAAACCGCCTATGAGACCGTCGCCATAGAGAACCTCGGCCTTTCCCTCGAGGAAGCGCCGGAAGACGGCATGGCCCTGGCCCTTTATGCCGCCTACAGGCCGCTGCACAAGCTGAAGGTCGCCGCCTTGGGCGGCCCGGAGTTGGCGGAACTGATCCGCCGTCAGGTCGTCGAACCGGCCGACGAGCGGCGACGCCGCGTTCCCGCACTTACCCCTCTCGATATCGGCTCCGACCCGGTGCGGGCCCAGTACGAGGAAAATCCCTTCCCCCGCTGGCGGGTCGCGCCCCATGGCACGCCGCGGCCCTTCGCCGCCGTCCTGCGCGGCCTGCTGCCGGGCGTCAACGGTATTCCGGAAAGCTCCGCCCCCGACATCCTGATCGCCGGCTGCGGCACCGGCCGCCAAGCGGTCATGTGCGCCCGGCGCTATGCCGGAGCGCGCATCCTGGCCATCGATCTCAGCCGCGCCAGCCTGGCCCACGCGATCCGTCAGGCCGAGGCGCAGGGCCACGGGGATATCCTCTTCGCCCAGGCCGACATCCTGAGGCTGGGAAGCCTGGACCGGCGTTTCGACCTGATCGAGAGCTTCGGCGTCCTGCATCACATGGACGACGCGGCGGCCGGCTTGGGCGTGCTGCGGGGTCTCCTCAAGCCGGGCGGGCTGATGATGCTAGGCCTCTACAGCGCGCGGGCTCGCGAGGACGTGATGGCGGTGCGTCGGCGGTGTGCCGGCACCGGAGGGCCGGCGGGAGACCTCGCGTCCATCCGCCGCCTGCGCCGGGAACTGCTGGCCGAGGGAGACCGCTGGTCCGGCATCCGTGGGGCCGACGGCTCGTTCTGGAGCGCTTCGGAATGCCGGGATCTCCTGTTCCATGTGCGCGAGCGGTGCTTCACCTTGCCCGAGATCGGCACTCTTCTTGCTGGGCAAGGTCTGGAGTTCCTGACCATGGAAATCGAGCGCCCGGCGGACATGCACGCCTTCCGCCAGATGTTTCCGGACGATCCGCAAGGCCGCTCCCTTGCTCACTGGGATGCGTTCGAACGCCGCTTCCCCCGTACTTTCGCCAATACCTACCGGTTCTGGGCGCGGCGAACCTGATACGGAATCCGGCTGAACCGATCAGCCGGATTCCGTATCCAGCCCGCGCGGCGTTTGAGCGTATCGTCTCCGGAATGCGAAGCATTCAGCCGGAGACGGTGTGGGTCGTAGTTGCCGGATCCCTGGCCGGTTAACAGGACGCCGCCCGGGGGCTATAGTCGATCTCCCGATCCGCACCCGGAGATGCCGCCATGCCGCCCGCCCTCAAGGACCTGTCCCTGCTTCGCGACCGCTGCTTCATCGATGGCGCCTGGGTGGCCGCCGACGACGGAACGACTTTTCCGGTCGCCGATCCGGCCGATGGGACTCCGCTGGGTTCGGTCCCCGTCCTTGGGCATGTCGAGACCGCCCGCGCCATCGCCGCGGCCCATGGCGCCTTCCCCCGGTGGGCGGGACTGACCGCCAAGGAGCGGGCGACGATGCTGCGCCGCTGGCACGACATGATCCTCGCAAACCAGGAGGACCTCGCCCTGCTGATGACCGCCGAGCAGGGCAAGCCCCTGCCCGAGGCTCGGGGCGAGGTGGCCTACGGCGCTTCCTTCATCGAGTGGTACGCCGAGGAAGGCAAGCGGGTCTACGGCGATACCATCCCCACCTTCGCCGCCAACAAGCGCGTGCTGGTGCTCAAGCAACCGGTCGGCGTGGTGGCGGCCATCACCCCCTGGAACTTTCCCAACGCCATGATCGCGCGCAAGTGCGCCCCGGCCCTGGCCGCCGGCTGCACGGTGGTGATCAAGCCGGCGGAAGACACCCCCCTTTCCGCCCTCGCCCTGGCGGCCTTGGCCGAACGGGCCGGCCTTCCCAAGGGCGTGCTTAATGTGATTACCGGCCGGCCGCAGGACATCGGCGGCGAATTGACCGCCAATCCCCTGGTCCGCAAGCTGTCGTTCACCGGTTCCACCGCCACCGGCAAGCTTTTGATGCGCCAGTGCGCCGACACGGTGAAGAAGCTGTCCCTGGAACTGGGCGGCAACGCGCCCTTCATCGTCTTCGACGACGCCGACCTGGATGCCGCGGTAGCCGGGGCCATGGCTTCCAAGTACCGCAACACCGGCCAGACCTGCATCTGCGCCAACCGCATCCTGGTGCAGGACGGCGTCTACGAGGCCTTCGCCGCCCGGCTGGCGGAGGCGGTGAAGGCTCTCAAGGTGGGTCCCAGCCTGGAAGGCGGCAACCAGCAGGGCCCGCTCATCAACGTCCGTGCCCTGGAAAAGGTGGAACGCCTGGTGGCCGACGCCACGGCCAAGGGGGCGCGGGTGCTGGCCGGCGGGCGGCGGCACGCCCTGGGCCGCACCTTCTACGAACCCACCATCCTGGCCGACGTCACCCCCGACATGGCCTGCGCCAGCGAGGAAATCTTCGGCCCCGTCGCCCCCCTCTATCGCTTCGCGGACGAGGCGGAAGCCATCCGCCTGGCCAACGACACGCCCTACGGCTTGGCCGCCTATTTCTATTCCCGCGACGTGGGCCGCGTCTGGCGGGTGGCGGAGGCCCTGGAATACGGCATCGTCGGTATCAACGAGGGCCTGGTTTCCACCGAGGTGGCGCCCTTCGGCGGCTTCAAGGAATCGGGTATCGGCCGCGAGGGGTCGCGTTACGGCATCGAGGAATTCCTGGAACTCAAGTACGTCTGCCTGGGGGGCATCGACCGATGAGCCGCTTCGATTACGACCTGCTGACCGTCGGTGCCGGTTCGGGCGGGGTGCGGGCCAGCCGCTTCGCCGCCCGGACCGGGGCCCGCGTCGCCATCTGCGAGGAAAGCCGGGTGGGCGGCACCTGCGTGATCCGCGGTTGCGTGCCGAAGAAATTGCTGGTCATGGGCGCCCAGTTCGGCGACGCCTTCGCCGACGCCGCCGGCTTCGGCTGGACGGTGGACGAACCGGTTTTCGACTGGCCCACCCTGATCGCCCGCAAGAACGCCGAGATCGACCGCCTGAACGGCGTCTACAAGCGCATCCTCCGGGAAAGCGACGTGGACCTGATCGAAGACCGGGCGGTGGTCGTCGATCCCCATACGGTGGAGGTGGCAGGCCGGCGCGTCACCGCCGCCAACATCCTGATCGCGGTCGGCGGCTGGCCTTCGACGCCGGCGATTCCCGGCATCGAGCACGTGATTTCCTCCAACGAGGCCCTGGACCTGCCCGACCTGCCGCGTCGCGTGGCGATCGTCGGCGGCGGCTACATCGCCGTCGAATTCGCCGGCATCTTCGCCGGTTTCGGAGTCCAGGTGACCCAGGTGCTGCGCGGCGACACGGTGCTGCGCGGCTTCGACGAGGACCTGCGGGTTGCCCTGGCGGAAGAAATGGGCAAGCGCGGCATCCGGCTGCGTACCGATACCGTGGTGCGTTCCGTCGAGAAGCTGCCCGCGGGCGGCTTCAGCCTGCACCTGGGCCACGAGGAAATGCTGGAAACCGATCTGGTGATGTACGCCACCGGGCGGGTGCCGAAAACGGCCCTGCTGGGCCTGGAGGAGACAGGCGTCCGCCTGGACGACAAGGGCGCCGTGGCGGTGGACGACTTCTCGCGTTCCAGCGTCCCCAGCATCTGGGCCATCGGCGACGCCACCGACCGCATGAACCTGACGCCCGTCGCCCTGGCGGAAGGCATGGCCCTGGCCCGCACGCTGTTCGAAGGCACGCCGACCCGCGTCGATTACGACAACGTGCCCACCGCCGTCTTCAGCCAGCCGCCGCTGGCCACCGTGGGCCTGACCGAGGCCCAGGCGCGGGACCGTTTCGGCAAGGTGGATATCTACGTCACCCGATTCAGGCCGATGAAGCACAGCCTGTCGGGTCGCGACGAGCGCAGCCTGATGAAACTGGTGGTGGACGCGGCCACCGACCGGGTGGTGGGCTGCCACATGGTGGGCCAGGACGCGCCGGAAATCGTCCAGGGCTTCGCGGTGGCGCTGAAATGCGGCGCCCGCAAACGCGACTTCGACGCCACCATCGGCATCCACCCGACGGCAGCCGAGGAGTTCGTCACGCTACGCGACAAACTCCCCGACCATCCGAAGCGGTGACCCCCGCCATTCGCGCTTCACCTTCCAGGCCGCACCGGATAGGTTGGGTGGCGTACCGTCCGCCACCCCAGGATGTTCTCGATGCTCCACTTTGAGCCCATCCAACTCTGCCTTAACTAAGCGAGGCCGAGAAACACCAGGATTGCCCGGTTCAGCCGCACCACATCCGCGTCGTCCAGGTGACCGATCCGGTCACCCATTCTGTCCTTCGAAACCGTCGTGATCTTGTCGACCATCAGTCGCGACACGGCGCGCAGGCCGTTTCCTTCGCTCGGGGCGACCGGAATCCGGAACAAAGGCGCCTCCGTCTCGTCCGTGGTGAACACGCAGACCGTCACGGACGCGGTGGCATCGAACCGATCATCCTGGACAACTACGGCCGGGCGCGGCTTGCCGGCATAGCCGGAGCCCGAGACCGTCCACACCTCGCCGCGCCTCATGCCCGATCATGGTCCGTAACTGCGTCGATGAAGGCTTGATCCTCCCGCTCGCTCGCACTTTTCGCCACGACAAGGGATTGGCGATGGGCCTCTTCGGCGAACCGTGTCGTTCGGGTGTCGGGAACCCAAATCTGAATCGGTCGAAGGCCGCGCGCACGCATACGCTCGCGATAGCTCCTCACCTTTTCGCGCGAATCCTGCCGCCTATTTGCCGGTGTCGCCATTATACGCTCCGCATCCTAGGTTACATGTAACCTACCAGAAGCGAGACTTAAGCGCAAGGCCATCAAGCACTTTGGCCTCCTTCGCTGCCGGAGAAAGTTTGACGCCAGTCTCCTTCGGGTTGGATGTCCTGCCTGGCCCCCGCCCGCAGATCGACGGCATCGTCGCCAAGCTGGCCGACCACGCCGAACGGGGACCGGCCCTGGAGGGCCTCCGCCACCGCGTCGCCAGCCTCAGAACTGGTAGCGCAACCCGATCATGATGTCGTGGGACCGCAGGTGGTCGCCCAAGGTGGTGGCGCCGTAAGCCGTGCCCGCACTGTCGGTCCATCCCTTGGCGACGTCGGGCTTGCCCAGGTCGGTGAAGCGGTAGGACAGGTCCACCACCCATTCGGGGGACAGGGCATAGGCCACGCCGCCGCCCACTCCCCAGGCGAAGGTGTTGGAGTCGTCGCCCTTCTCGCTGCCCGACCGGCCGGCCGTCGAGGTATGGTTGATGTCCTCGGACCAATGGTGGGCCCAGCCGATGCCGGCGCCCAGGTACGGCGTGAGCCCGTCGAAGGTGCCGATGTCGTAATAGGCGTTCAGCATGGTCACCAGGCTGCGGATGTCGGTCTCGCCCTTGACGGTCGAGCCCCCGCCGGGAGACCCGTACTCCACCGTCTGGTTATGGAGCCCCAGCGTGATATCGGAGCGGAATTCCGGGCTGAAGCGATAGCCGATGCCGACCTGTCCGGCAAAGCTGTCGCCGCTGTCGCTTTCCGCCTGGGTCCCGCGGCCCGTGGGCCAGGCATTGTTGGGGCTGAGTTCCGGATCGTGGGTGATGGCGAGGCCGGCATCCAGGCGCAGATAGGCGCCGGTGCCGGTCGCAGGTTCTCCGGCGGCCTTCGTCGGCTCCGGCAGCGGGGCCATCACACCGCCCAGGCCGGTGGGCTGAGGTTCGGGAGCGGGCGCGGCGGCTGGGGCCGGTTCCGCCAACTTGGCCGGCTCGGCAGCGGGCGCCTGGGCGGCGGCCGGCGCCTTGGCCATCCCGTTGGCCGGTACCAGATCGACCACCAGCTTGCGGCCTTCGCCCTCCCCTTCGTCCGGACAGACGATGAAAATCTTCTGCACCTTCATGGGCGACTTGGTCTTGATGTCCAGCTTACCGTTGCCGTTACCGTTGGCCGGGGTGAAGCCGTAGGAGGCGATCTCGCTTTTGCCGCCGCCGGCCGAGGCAGGCGCCGTCCATTTGACGTTCTCCAGATCGACGGTCGTCGTCTGGTTGTCGGCGGCGGCGGAATGGCCGTAATGCACCGGGCCGCTCATGTCGAGCACCAGGCGGGTCTTGTCCGGATGGGTGCCGATGCGCACCCGGCTGACGGTGGCCGTCTTGTACGCCTTCTTGGCCGGTTCGGCCTTGGGCTTGGCATCGGCCTTGGGGGGCGTCTTGCCGTTAGCCTTGGCCGGCTTGGCCTCGGCCAGTTGGAAGACGCCCTGGTCCTCGGCGGCCAGGGCAGGGACCGTCAGGGCGATGGCGGCGACGGTGGCGAGCAGCAGGTTCTTGATCTTCATGAGGTCCCTCCCGAGCGGGCGATTCGCGAATCACTCCTTCCCGAATAAGGCCGTTAACGTTAACAAAAGCCTAAGAATCGCATATTTTGGGGCCATGAGGTGCCTGGATGCCACATCTTGAAGCCATCATCGGCCATCGCGGCGCCGCCGGCTGCGCCCCGGAAAACACCTTGGCCTCCTTGCGGGAAGCGGCCCGGCAGGGAGCGCACTGGGTGGAATTCGACGTCAAGCTGAGCCGCGACGGCGTCCCGGTGCTGTTCCACGACGAACGGCTGGAAAGAACGACCAACGGGCGGGGGCGCTTGTCCCGCCTGTCCCTGGCCGAGTTGCGGCGGCTGGATGCCGGCGGCGGCGAAACCGTTCCGACCCTGGCCGAGGCCATGGATCTTCTGCGGCTCCTGGATATGGGGGCGAACGTCGAATTGAAGCCTTGTCCGGGACGGGAGGTCGAAACCGCAAGGGCGGCGGCGGCGGTCCTGGCGGGGACCCCGGTTCCGGTGCTGCTGTCCAGTTTCAGCGAGGCCGCGCTCGCAGCCGTTCCCGATTGGCCGCTGGCCCTGGTGGTGGGCCGCATTCCCGCCGACTGGCGTTCGCGGCTGGAACGGCTGGGGGCCCGGGCCCTGCACTGCCGCCAGGGCGACCTGCGCCGCCGCCAAGTCGAAGAAGTGCGCACCGCCGGCCTTTCCCTGCGCTGCTATACCGTGAACGATCCGGCAAGGGCCCGGCGCCTGCTGGACTGGGGCGTCGTGTCGGTGTTTACCGATTTTCCCGGCCGCCTCCTGGAAGCCATTGGCAGAAGCCCCGTCCCTGCCCCATCTTAAGCGGCATGCATGCGTATCTGATCCAGGCCCTGGTCTTCCTGATCGCCACCGTGGTCGTGGTGCCGGTCTCCGAGCGCCTGAAGACCAGCCCGGTCGTCGGCTACCTGTTCGCCGGCGCCCTGATCGGGCCCCACGGGCTCAGGGTGATCGCCGATGCCAAGGGAGTCCTCGATCTGGCCGAACTGGGCGTCGCGCTGCTTTTGTTCACCATCGGCCTGGAACTGTCGGTCGAACGCTTCCGCATGCTGGGCCGACGTTCCTTCGCGCTCGGGGCGGCCCAGGTGGCGGGAACCGGCATCGCCGTCGCCCTGGCCGCCTGGGGACTGGGGGGTGTGGCGGCCGGGCCGGCGGTGATCCTGGGTGGCGCCCTGGCCATGTCGTCCACCGCCGTGGTGCTCCAGGTCATGATCGAACGGCACGAACTGAACACCCGGGTGGGCCGCACGGCCATCGCGGTGCTGCTGGTCCAGGATCTGGCCGTGGCGCCGTTCCTGGTGCTCATCCCCATGCTGGGCGGGGCGGACAGCGAAGCAGCCCTGGCCGCCATCGGAATCGCCGGAGCCAAGACCGCTCTCGCCTTGGGAATCATTCTGACCATTGGGCGCCTGGTGGTACGGCCGGCCTTGCGTCTGGTGGACGAAGCCAAGGCTCCCGAACTGTCCATGGCCCTGATCCTGCTGGTCATCCTGGCGACCGCCCTCGCCACCCATTGGGCGGGTCTGTCCATGGCCCTGGGGGCCTTCATGGCGGGCATGGTGATCGCCGAAACCGAATACCGCCACAAGGTCGAAACCGACATTCAGCCCTTCCGGGGCCTCATGCTCGGCCTGTTCTTCATGGCGGTCGGCATGAACGTCGACATCGGTCTGCTGGTCCAGCGGCCTTTTCTGGTGGCGGGGTTGGTTCTGGCCGTGCTGGCCGCCAAGGGAGCGGTGCTCGCCCTGGCCGCAAGGGTTCTCGGCTATGGGACGGTCACCGCCGCCCGCCTGGGCATCGTGATGGCCCAGGGCGGCGAATTCTCCTTCGTGCTGCTGAGCCTTGCCCTGGCCGCCGGAGCCCTGCCCTGGCAGGTTGCCCAGCCCTTGCTGCTGGTGGTCGCCGTCACCATGGCGCTTACGCCCTTCCTGGCGGCCCTGGGCGGGGGATTGTCGCGGCGCTTCGAACCCCACCAAGCCCCCGGCGTCGAAAGCTTGCGCGCCCTCACGGAAGACCTGGAAGACCACATCGTGGTCGCCGGGTTCGGCCGGGTGGGCAAGGATGTGGCGAGCCGCTTCAAGCGCCACGGCGTGGCTTTCGTGGTGCTGGAAACCGACCTGCGCAAGGTCATCGACGGCAACGCGCTCGGCTTCCCGGTCTTCCATGCCGACGGCACCGACCCGGAAGCGTTGGATGCCGCCGCCATCCCCAAGGCCCAGGCGGTCATCGTCGCCATCGGCGAAGCCAAGGGCGCGAAGGAACTGGTCGCCCTGCTGCGCTATCTGTTCCCGGAAATGCGAATTCTCGCGCGGGCCCGCGACTATGCCCACGGGCGCGAACTGGTGCGCGCCGGGGCGACCGAGGTCGCCATCGAGATGCAGGAAGCCGGCCAGCAGTTGGCCGGGACCTTCGTGGTCCCGGTCGACTGACACCGGCCAACACTCGATCCGACTCGTTGGCCGGTATCGAGCGGCCATTGAGGCCGCGGCCAAGCGAGCGCCCGGCAAGGGTAAAGATGAAGATACCAACCGGCCAATTCATTGGCCGGTTGGTATGATGCCGTTGCTTCCTACCACTCGATCTTTTCGACGCCCGAGAATGTAAGTTCGCTGCCGTCTTCCAGGCGGATGGTGCCGGAGACGTCGCCCTCGAACTCCAGGCCGGCTTCGGTTTCGGTGTAGCCCACGTCGCTGTCGAGTTCGAGCGTCCAGTCGCCGGCATTCGGCTTGTTGCTGATGCCGGTCAGTTGGATGGTATCGGACCAGCCGCTGCCGCCATCGAAGTAGTCGCTGCCCGCGCCGCCGCCGAAGACGAACAGGTCGTTGCCCGATTCGCCGTAGACGTCGTCGTCGCCCGAGCCGGCCACCATGGTGTCGTTGCCGGAGCCGCCGTAAACGGTATCGTTGCCGGCGCCGTCGAAGACGGTATCGTTGCCCGAATCGGCTCCCAGGGTGTCGTTACCCTCGCCACCCGACAGCACGTCGTCGCCCGAACCGCCCCAGACGGTATCCTTTCCGTCGCCGCCGAACAGGGTGTCGTTGCCATCGTCGCCGCCGATGGAGTCGTCGCCCGTTCCGCCGTCGATGACGTCGTTGCCCGAGCCGCCCCAGGCGGTATCCTTGTCGGCACCGCCCAGAAGCACGTCGTTACCGCCGTCGCCGTAGAGGGTATCCTTGTCGGCGTTGCCATAGAGCGTGTCGTCGCCCGAACCACCGCCCATGGTGTCCTTGCCGGAACCGCCGTCCACCACGTCGGTGCCCGAGCCGCCCCAGTAGGTGTTGTGACCGCTGGAAAGCGTCGATCCGAAGGAGCCCGGCACGTCCGGAGCATCCGGCGCCTCGGGGGCCGCGTAATCGTGGCCTTCGTTGTCCATGCCCACCGCGGCGGCATCGCCGCCGCCCGCATCGCCACCTTCGTCGCCACCGCCCGCATCCGCACTCACATCGACGCTGAGCGTCTGGACCGTGGTCGCCGTCGACGTTCCATCGGTGGAGGTGACCGCGATGGACAACTGGAAGTCCGTGGTCACGCCGCTCTGGACGGTCATGGTGAGGTCGGTCAGGTCCTCGCGTTCGATGGACCAGGTGCCGTTCCCGTTATCGGTGCCGGCGCTGAAACTGACGCCGTCCGGCACGCCCGAGATGACGATCATGCCGAGCGTTTCGGAACTGTCGCCCAGGCTGGCCGAGATGTCGAGATCGTAGACCGTCTCGGTGCCCGCCGATCCGCCGCTGGTGTCGGACGGGTTGGTGCCAACCAGATTGGACGAGGTCACCGTGCCGTCGGCGAACTGGAACTTCTCGACGTTGCTCACCGTGTCGGTGCCGTCGCGCCCGACCACCAGATCGCGCACGCTGTAGCTGCCGTCCGCGTTCTGGGTCACCATGTACTGGGCCCGGTTGCCGCTGAACACCGCGATGTCCGCGCTGCCGCTGCCGCCGTCCAGGACGTCGTTGCCCTCGTTGCCGGCCATGATGTCGTTGTCGCTGCCGGCTGTCAGACGGTCGTTGCCGGTGCCGCCGATCAGGATGTCGTTGTCGTCGCCGGTGCTGATGACGTCGTTGCCGGCGCCGCCGGAAACGAAGTCCTCGGCGGTATTGCCGGTGATGGTGTCGTTGCCGGCGCTGCCGAAGTAGTTGCCGTCGCCGACGATGCCCTGGAAGCTGTCGCTACGCTGGTCGGCGCCCTGGAAGAAGTCCCAGCCGTCGTCGAACGAGAAGTCGTCCTGCAACTGCAGCTTCTCGACCCCGTCGAAGGTCAACGAACTGCCGTCGGCGAAGTTGATGACGCCGGTGGCACCCGACGAGAATTGCAGGTAGCCGCTCTGCGCCGTGTAGCTGCCCGACGTCATGGTGATGGTGAACTGGCTGGCGTCGGTGATGACGCCGTTGTCTCCCATCAGCACCATCTGGTCGGTGCCCGAGCCGCCATGGAAGGTATCGTCGCCGCCGCCGACTTCGAAGACATAGAGATCGTTGCCGCCGCCGCCCCAGGCCTGGTCGTCGCCGCCGCCGCCGACCATCATGTCGCCGGAACTGTCGCTGCTGTAGATCTTGTCGTCGCCCAACCCGCCCAGCAGCCGATCGTCCGTGCTGCCCGAGCCGGTGATGGTGTCGTCGCCCTTGCCGGCGTCGATGAAGTCCTCGCCGCTGCTGCCGCCGGTGGAAATGACGTCGTTGCCTGCGCCGCCCGCCAGCGAGTCGTTGCCCGAGGTCCCCGTGATCGTCCGCCCCGTCGTGTCGTCCACCACGCTCTGCTGGCCGGCGCCCAGGGTGACGTTCAGGCCGGCCTCGTCGGCCACGCCCGAGACGTTCACCGTGAAGGTGTCCGTCGCCGTCGAGACGTCCGAACCATCCACCGACTGCGCCGTCACGGTCAGGTTGAAGCTGCCGCTATAGTCCTGCGGCGGGGTCACGGTCAGGCCGGAAAGCTGTCCGGAGGACACGGTCCAGGTACCGTCGGCATTCTCGGTGCCGGCCGACAGGCTCGCCCCTTCGGGCAGGCCGGAAATCGTGAAGGTATTGGCCGAACCGGTGATGTTGAGGGCGATGGAATTGTCCTCGGTCCCCGAGACGTTGGCACCGTCCACCGTGGCTTGCTCCGCCATCGGATTAACGTGAACCTGGAAACTGTCGGTCGCCGTCGCCTGCGAGGTGCCGTCGACCGATGTCGCCGTCACCGACAGGTTGAAGTTGCCGTTGTAGTTGGTCGGCGGGGTGATGGTCAGGCCGTTCAGTTCGCCGCCTGTCAAGGTCCAGGTGCCGTCGCCGTTATCCATGCCCGCCGACAGGCTCGCCCCTTCCGGAACGCCCGCAATGATGATGGACATGGTTTCCGAGGCATCCGTCAGAGCCGCCGAGATGTTCAAGGCAATGGCGCTGTCCTCGTTGCCGGAGACGTTGACGCCGTCCAGGGTCGGGCTATCGGCGACGCCGGCCAGATTCATGGTGGCGGAACCGGAAGCCGTGCCGCCATGGCCGTCCGAAACGGTGTAGCTGAAGGTCACCGCGCCGCTGTAGTTGGCGTCCGGCGTGAAGGTAACGGTGCCGTTGCCGTTGTCGACGATGGTCCCGTGGTTGGACGTGATGTTGGCCGCCGACAGGCTGTCGCCGTCCAGATCGGAAGCATTGGCCAGCAGGTCCGCCTTGCTGATGACCACCGAGGTATCTTCCGTCCCCGCGCCCAGCGTCACCGTGCTGGTGGTCGGGCCGTCGTTCACCGCCGCCACGTTCATCGTGGCCGACCCGGAAGCCGTCCCGCCGTGACCGTCCGAAACCGTGTAGCCGAAGGTCACCGCGCCGTTGTAATTGGCGTCCGGCGTGAACGTCACCGTCCCGTC
The DNA here is from genome assembly GCA_039908345.1 of Magnetospirillum sp. WYHS-4. Lineage (NCBI taxonomy): Bacteria > Pseudomonadati > Pseudomonadota > Alphaproteobacteria > Rhodospirillales > Rhodospirillaceae > Magnetospirillum > Magnetospirillum sp. WYHS-4. Next base: position 165 of record JAMOBD010000066.1, on the reverse strand, counting down.
GCCGTTGTCCACCACCGTGCCGTGGTCGGACGTGATGTTCGCCGCCGACAGCGCGTCGCCGTCGACGTCCGCAGCGTTCGCCAGCAGGTCCGCCTTGCTGATGACCACAGAGGTATCTTCCGTCCCCGCGTCCAGCGTCACCGCGCTGGTGGTCGGGCCGTCGTT
>JAMOBD010000065.1 GCA_039908345.1 Magnetospirillum sp. WYHS-4 | reverse complement strand
GTTCGGCATCGCCGACCGGCCGCGCCCCACCGCCGCCGCCGCCATCGCCCGCCTGCACGCCATGGGCATCGAGACCCTGATGGCGACCGGCGACGTGGAAGCCGCGGCCCGCCACGTGGCGGCCGAGGTCGGCATCGACCGGGTGATCGCCGGGGCCTCTCCGGCCCGCAAGCTGGAAATCCTGCGCGAACTGAAGGAACGGGGGCACAAGGTGGGCATGATCGGCGACGGCATCAACGACGCCCCGGCCCTGGCAGCGGCCGACGTGGGCTTTGCCGTCGGCACCGGTACCGACGTCGCCATCGAGGCGGCGCACGTCACCCTGGTCAACGGCGACATCGCCAAGGTGGCCGACGCCATCGACCTGAGCCGGCGCACCATGCGTATCATCAAGCAGAACCTGTTCTGGGCGCTGGGCTACAACACCGTGGCCATTCCGGTGGCGGCGGCGGGCAGGCTGACGCCCATGATCGCCTCGCTGGCCATGGCGCTCAGCTCGGTGTCGGTGGTCACCAATTCGTTGCGGCTGCAAAAGGACGACAAGGCATGAGCCCGGAAATCGACTATGCCGTCGCCTTCACCGCCGGGTTGATGGCCAGCGGCCATTGCGTCGGCATGTGCGGCAGCCTGGTGTCCGCCTTCTTCCTCCGGATGGGGGAAGAGGCCAAGGGCCCCCTGACCTATGCCGCCTACCACGGCAGCCGCCTGGGGGTCTACGCCTTCGCCGGGCTGCTGGCGGCCGTGCTGGGCAACGCCCTGATTTCGACCGGCTCCTTCGGGCTGGCCCAGGGCATCCTGCAGGTGGCGGCGGGCGTGATCGTCATCGTGCTGGGCCTCGATATCCTGGGCGTGCCGCTGTTCCGGATGCCCTTCCTCAAGGTGCCGGTAGGCCTGTTCCGCAAGGTCTTCCTGGCCGCCAGCGCCCGCGGCCCAGTGGCTGGCGCCGCCATGGGAGGGCTGCTCAACGGCTTCATGCCCTGCGCCCTGACGCTGTCCATGGCGGTCAAGGCCACCACCGCTCCGGGTCCCCTGCAAGGCATGCTGCTGATGCTGGCCTTCGGAGCCGGCACCCTGCCTTCCATGCTCTTCGTCTCCGCCCTGTTCGGCAAGCTGGGGGCGAAGATGCGGGGCTGGCTGCTGAAGGGCGCCGCGCTGCTGGTCATCGGGCTTGGCATCGTGACCATCGATCAGGGCGTCAAGTTCTTCACCGTCATGCAGGGCCTGCAGCCCGGCCAGACGGCCCCCATGGAACATCATCATCACTAGAGCCGCTCAAGCGGCCCAGAGGAAGGTACCGGTTGCGGTTGGAAAAAGGGGAATATTTTTGAAAGGAGATAGAGCCATGAATCGTCGTCAACTTTTGAAGGGCGTCGCCGCCGGCGGCTTCCTGGCCGCAACGGGGGCCGCTTCCGGCGCCCGCGCGCAGCAGCCGATCATGCCCTGGGAATGGGTGGAAAAGCAGGCCGAGGTGAAGAACACCGACGGCACCCCGCTCCAGTTCATCCCCAAGGCGCCGAAGGACGCCAATCCGCTGGAGAACGAACTCGCCAAGTATCCCCGCTGCCCCTATTGCGGCATGAACCGCAAGCAGTACCACTTCAGCCGCCATCTGATTCACTATTCCGACGATCTGGTGGACGGCACCTGCTCCCTGCATTGCGCGGCGGTTTCCCTGACGCTCAACCTGGACCGCGTGCCGAAGGCCATCTACGCCCCCGACAACGGGGCCGGCGGCGAGGTCAAGCCGTTGACCAACGCCGAGACCGCCCTCTATGTGATCGGCGGCGGGCATCAGGCTGTGATGAGCAAGACGGCCAAGACCTCCTTCGCCTCGCGCGCGGCGGCCGAGGCGGCGAAGAACGACGGCCAGATCGTCGGCTTCGACGAGGCCGTGAAGCTTACCTACCTGGGCATGGCGGAAGATACCATGCGTATCCGCGGCAACCGGGCTGAGAAGCGCCGCAAGGCCGCCGAGGACAAGGCCAAGGAGCAGGCGAAGTGAGGCTTCTGCCGGCTCTTTTGTTGGCCGTCTCCGTCCTCCTCCCGCAAACGCGGGGGGAGGCTGCGGAGGTGGGCGGCCACGTGGTGCCGCCGCCGGCCGAGACGGACACCTGCGTGGTCTGCGGCATGTTCGTCGCCAAGTACCCGCAGTGGGTGGCGACGGTGTTTTACAAGGACGGGCACGCCCATCATTTCGACGGCGCCAAGGACATGTTCAAGTATTTGCTGGACCTGCCCCGCTACGCGCCGAAGCACCGTGCCGAGGACATCGCCGTCATCGCGGTCAGCGAATATTACGACCTGGCCAAGGTCGACGCCCGCCAGGCCTTCTACGTGACCGGTTCCGACGTTCTGGGACCCATGGGCCATGAACTGGTGCCGCTGGCCACCCAGGTCGACGCCGACGAGTTCCTGAGGGATCACAAGGGCAAGCGCATCCTCCGCTTCGGCGACGTCACACCGGCTCTGGTCAAGGAATTGGACCGGTAGGGAGGGTCAACCGCCCAGCTTCGCCGGTTCCGCCACTTCATCGGCTTCGCCGGATTCTCCGAAGACCTCGTCGCGGATCACCTTGTCGGTGACGTTGGAAAGGTAGGCGACCAGGGCCTCGTTGATTTCCTGGAATTCCGGCCACAGCACCCCGTCGATAAAAGACAGAGGCCCCTTGACCACCACCGTCTGGCGGCGCATGCGGGCGTAGCGGTAGGGCCGGAGACCATAGCGTCGGCACAGGGCGACGAACAGCCGGCGCGACCAGGGATCGGGCAGGCTGAACTTCATCTCGACCGCCGTCTCGCGGCCCGCGCTTTCCCGGAGACGGGCCCGGATGCGATTCGCCGCCGCTCCGGCCGCCGCCCGCTCGCCGGGGGTTGCCGCACCGGCGAACAAGGCCTCGATCTTGCGTAGCTTCTGCCGAAGCTGGCTTTCCGCGTCCATGTCCCTTCCCCGAAAGCGGAACGGGCGGGCCGACTCGCGCCGGACCCGCCCGCCCCGATCTCCGCGAACGAAGCGCCCTATTCCGCCGGAGCGGCCGGGTTGATCTCGATCTGCTGGGCGTCCGGCTCCTTGTCCATCAGCTCCTTGTCGCGTTCCGCCGCCAACTGGCGCATACGGTTCACCATCGCGCCCGTCCCGGCCGGGATGAGGCGGCCGACGATGACGTTTTCCTTCAGGCCGATCAGGTTGTCCACCTTGCCCGACACCGAGGCTTCGGTGAGAACGCGGGTGGTTTCCTGGAACGAGGCGGCCGAAATGAAGGAATGCGTCTGCAGGCTGGCCTTGGTGATGCCCTGGAGCACCGGATGGGCCTGGGCGGGACGACCGTTGAGTTCGGTGGTGCGGACGTTCTCCGCGTCGAACTCGTCACGATCGATCTGCTCGCCACCCAGGAAGGTGGAATCTCCGGTATCGTAGACCTCGACCTTCTGCAGCATCTGGCGAACGATCACCTCGATGTGCTTGTCGTTGATCTTCACGCCCTGCAGCCGGTAGACGTCCTGGATCTCCTTGATCAGGTACTCCGCCAGCGCCTCGACGCCCATCACGCGCAGGATGTCGTGCGGAACCGGGTTGCCGTCCATCAAGGGATCGCCCCGCTTCACATAATCGCCTTCCTGGACGCTGATGTGCTTGCCCTTGGGGATCAGATATTCCTTGGGCTGCTCGTTCTCGTCCGAAGGCACCACGACGATGCGGCGCTTGGACTTGTAGTCCTTGCCGAATTCCACGCGGCCGTCGCTTTCGGCGATGATCGCGTGATCCTTCGGGCGACGGGCCTCGAACAGTTCCGCGACACGCGGCAGACCGCCCGTGATATCGCGTGTCTTGGCCGACTCGCGGGGGATACGGGCCAGCACGTCGCCCGCATGGACCTTGCGGGTCCCATCCACCGACAGGATGGCATCGACGGGCAGGAAATAACGGGCCTCGCCGCCGCTATCCAGGTTGAGAACCTTGCCCTTGTCGTCTACCAGGGTGATGCGCGGCTTGAGGTCGGCACCCTTGGGCTGCTGCTTCCAGTCGATCACCACCTTGGAGGCGATGCCGGTCGCTTCGTCCATGCGCTCGACCATGGAGATGCCGTCCACCAAGTCGTCGAACTTCACCACGCCATTCTTTTCGGTGATGATCGGCAGGGTGTACGGGTCCCATTCGGCCATCTTGTCGCCGCGGACGACACGCTTGCCGCTGGATACCATCACCTTGGCGCCGTAGGGCAGGCGGTGGCGGGCCCGCTCGCGGCCCTGGTCATCGACGACCAACAGTTCCGTGTTGCGGCTCATCACCACCTGCATGCCGTCCGAGTTCTTCACCGTCTGGCAATTGAGCAGGGTGACGGTACCGTCGGCGGTGGCTTCGACCTTCGACTGTTCGGCGCCGCGCTGAACGGCGCCACCGATATGGAAGGTGCGCATGGTGAGCTGGGTGCCCGGTTCGCCGATCGACTGGGCGGCGATGACGCCCACCGCCTCGCCGATATTGACCCGGGTCCCACGCGCCAAGTCGCGGCCATAACAGGCCGCGCAGACGCCGGTAGCCGTCTCGCAGGTAAGCACCGAGCGGATGCGGACGGAATCGACGTTGGCCTCCTCGACGGCGGCAACCTCGTCCTCTTCCAGCAAGGTCCCCGCGGGGACAACCACCGCGGCCGTCGACGGATGGATGATGTCCTCCGCCGCCGTGCGGCCCAGAATCCGCTCGCCCAGCGCCGATACCGTCTCACCGCCTTCGATGACCGCGCGAGTGGTGATCCCCTGGGTGGTGCCACAGTCCAGTTCGTGGATGATGCAGTCCTGTGCCACGTCGACCAGACGGCGGGTCAGATAGCCGGAGTTGGCCGTCTTCAATGCCGTATCGGCCAGACCTTTGCGGGCGCCGTGAGTGGAGTTGAAGTACTCCAGCACCGAAAGGCCTTCCTTGAAGTTGGCGATGATGGGCGTTTCGATGATTTCACCCGACGGCTTGGCCATCAGGCCGCGCATGCCGGCAAGCTGCTTCATCTGGGCGGCTGAACCGCGGGCGCCGGAATGGGCCATCATGTAGACGGCGTTCACCGGGCGGCCGGATTCGACCTTGGAGATACCCTTCATCATCTCCTCGGCGACCCTGTCGGTGCAATGCGACCAAGCGTCGACCACCTTGTTGTATTTCTCGCCCTGGGTAATCAGGCCGTCCTGGTACTGCTGCTCGTACTCCTTGATGAGCTTCTCGGTATCGGCGACCAGCTTGGCCTTGGCGGCCGGAATGACCAGGTCGTCCTTGCCGAACGAAATGCCGGCCTTGCAGGCATGCGAGAAGCCGATGCCCATCAGTCGGTCGGCGAAGATCACCGTCTCCTTCTGGCCGCAGTGGCGGTAGACCATGTCGATGACCGTGGAGATTTCCTTCTTGGTCAGCAGACGGTTGATCATCTCGAATCCGATCTTCGGATTGCGCGGCAGGATCTCGGACAGCAGCATGCGGCCGGGCGTCGAATCGACGCGGAAGACCTTAGGCTTGCCGTTCTCGTCGACGCCACGATAGCGGGCCCTGATCTTGGCATGCAGGGTGGTGGCCTTGGCGGCCAGGGCATGCTCGATCTCGCCGATATCGGAATAGGCAGTGCCTTCGCCCGGCTCGCCATCGCGTTCCATGGTGATGTAGTAGAGACCGAGCACGATGTCCTGCGAGGGCACGATGATCGGCTTGCCGTTGGCCGGGCTGAGGATGTTGTTGGTCGACATCATCAGCACGCGGGCTTCCAACTGGGCTTCCAGGGACAAAGGCACGTGCACGGCCATCTGGTCGCCGTCGAAGTCGGCGTTGAAGGCGGCGCAGACCAGCGGATGAAGCTGGATCGCCTTGCCTTCGATCAGGACCGGCTCGAAAGCCTGGATGCCGAGACGGTGCAGCGTGGGCGCCCGGTTCAGCATCACGGGATGCTCGCGGATGACTTCTTCCAGGATGTCCCAGACTTCGGGCCGTTCCTTTTCCAGCATGCGCTTGGCGGCCTTGATGGTGGTCGCCATGCCGTAGAGTTCGAGCTTGGAATAGATGAACGGCTTGAACAGTTCGAGCGCCATCTTCTTGGGCAGGCCGCATTCGTGCAGCTTGAGTTCCGGCCCCACCACGATCACCGAACGGCCCGAATAGTCGACGCGCTTGCCCAGAAGGTTCTGGCGGAAGCGGCCCTGCTTGCCCTTAAGCATGTCGGACAGGGACTTCAGCGGACGCTTGTTGACGCCGGTGATGGCGCGACCGCGCCGGCCGTTGTCGAACAGGGCGTCCACCGCTTCCTGCAGCATGCGCTTTTCGTTGCGCACGATGATTTCGGGCGCGTGCAGTTCGATCAGGCGCTTCAGGCGGTTGTTGCGGTTGATGACGCGCCGGTACAGATCGTTCAAATCCGAGGTGGCGAAACGACCGCCGTCCAGCGGCACCAGGGGGCGCAGCTCGGGCGGGATGACCGGCACGACTTCCAGGATCATCCACTCTGGACGGGTCTTGGATTCCAGGAAGGCCTCGACCAGCTTCAGGCGCTTGACCAGTTTCTTGCGCTTGGCCTCCGACGTGGTGGAGATCAGTTCCTCGCGCATCTTGATGCGCTCGGCCTCCAGGTCGATTTCCTTAAGCATGTTGCGGATGGCTTCCGCGCCGATGCCGACCTGGAAGCTGTCCTCGCCAAATTCGTCGACGGCATTCTGGTACTGCTCTTCGCTGAGCAATTCGCGCAGCTTGAAGGCGGTCAGGCCCGGTTCGACCACCACGTAGTTCTCGAAATAGAGGATGCGCTCCAGATCGCGCAACGTCATGTCGAGCAACGAGCCGATGCGGCTGGGCAGCGACTTCAGGAACCAGATGTGGGCGACCGGCGAGGCCAGTTCGATATGGCCCATGCGTTCGCGGCGCACCTTCTGCAAGGTGACCTCGACGCCGCACTTCTCGCAGGTGATGCCCTTGTATTTCATCCGCTTGTACTTCCCGCACAAGCATTCATAGTCCTTCACCGGACCGAAGATGCGGGCGCAGAACAGACCGTCCCGTTCCGGCTTGAAGGTGCGGTAGTTGATGGTCTCCGGCTTCTTGATCTCGCCGTAGGACCAGGAGCGGATCTGCTCCGGCGAGGCGATCGCGATCTGGATCTGATCGAAGCGCTGGGTGACCCCGACCTGCCCGAAGATCTTCATCAGCTCGTTCATGGCTTCATTTCTCCTGCCAAGCGGGGTTGCGTCAGTTCAGTTCGACGTTAAGGCCAAGGGCTTGCAGTTCCTTGACCAGAACGTTGAACGACTCGGGCACGCCCGCTTCGAACGTGTCGTCGCCGCGGACGATAGCCTCGTAGACCTTGGTGCGGCCTGAGACGTCGTCCGATTTCACGGTCAGCATTTCCTGCAGCGTGTAGGCCGCGCCATAGGCTTCCAGCGCCCAGACCTCCATTTCGCCGAAGCGCTGTCCGCCGAACTGCGCCTTGCCGCCCAGCGGCTGCTGGGTGACCAGACTGTAAGGGCCGATGGACCGGGCGTGGATCTTGTCGTCGACCAGGTGGTGGAGCTTGAGCATGTAGATGTAGCCCACCGTGACCTTGCGCTCGAAGGCCTCGCCGGTCCGTCCGTCGACCAGGGTCACCTGGCCCGACGAATCCATGCCCGCCTTCTCCAGCATCTCGCAGATGTCCACCTCGTGGGCACCGTCGAATACCGGCGAAGCGATGGGCACGCCCGGCCTGAGATTACCGGCCATTTCGACGATCTGATCGTCGTCGAGGGACTCGATTTCGGCCTTGTAGGCCTCGGCACCATAGATATCCTTCAGCTTGGCGCGCAGCTTCTTGGCGTCGGAGATACGGGAATGCCGCATCTCGTCCAGGATTTCGCCGATCTGGCGACCGAGGCCGGCGCAGGCCCAGCCCAGGTGGGTTTCCAGGATCTGCCCGACGTTCATGCGCGATGGCACGCCCAGAGGATTGAGCACCAAGTCGACGTGGGTGCCGTCCTCCAGATAGGGCATGTCCTCGATGGGCATGATGCGCGAGATGACGCCCTTGTTGCCGTGGCGGCCGGCCATCTTGTCGCCGGGTTGCAGCTTGCGCTTCACCGCGACGAAGACCTTGACCATCTTCATCACGCCGGGGCTGAGGTCATCGCCGCGCTGCAGCTTCTCCACCTTGTTTTCGAAGCGGGCCTGCAGGCGGGCGATGCTTTCCTCGAAGTGGCGCTTCAGTTCCTCGACGTCCTTCATCACCTTGTCGTCGTCGACAACGATCTGGGCGCGCTGGGCGGTGGTATAGCCGGCCAGCACGTCCTCGCCGATCTTGGTCCCGGCCTTCAGTCCCTTGGGACCGCCGGAAGCCTTCTTGCCGAGGATCAGGTCGGTGAGACGGGCGTTGAAGCTGCGCTCCAGGATGGCGCGTTCGTCGTCGCGGTCCTTGGCCAAGCGTTCGATCTCGGCCCTTTCGATGGCCAGGGCGCGTTCGTCCTTGTCGACGCCGCGCCGCGAGAAGACGCGCACTTCGACCACCGTTCCCGATACGCCGGGCGGCACGCGAAGCGAGGTGTCGCGCACATCCGAAGCCTTTTCGCCGAAGATGGCACGTAGCAGCTTCTCTTCCGGAGTCATCGGGGATTCGCCCTTCGGCGTCACCTTGCCGACCAGAATGTCGCCCGGCTTGACCTCGGCGCCGATGTAGACGATGCCTGCCTCGTCGAGGTTCTTCAGGGCTTCCTCGCCGACGTTGGGGATGTCGCGGGTGATTTCCTCCTGGCCCAGCTTGGTGTCGCGGGCCATGACCTCGAATTCCTCGATATGGATCGAGGTGAAGACGTCGTCGCGCACGATGCGTTCGGAAATCAGGATCGAGTCTTCGAAGTTGTAGCCGTTCCAGGGCATGAAGGCGACCAGGGCGTTGCGGCCCAGGCCGAGATCGCCCAGTTCCGTGGACGGGCCGTCGGCGATGGTGTCGCCCGCCTGCACCACGTCGCCCACCTTGACCAGCGGACGCTGGTGTAGACAGGTGTTCTGGTTGGAGCGCTGGAACTTGCGCAGATTGTATATGTCCACTGCCGAGGCGGAGTGCGCCGTTTCCTCGGTGACCTTGATGACGATGCGGGTGGCGTCGATCTGATCGACCACGCCGGCGCGCCGGGCGGTGATGGTGGCGCCGGAATCGCGGGCCACCGCGGCTTCCATGCCGGTGCCGACGAGCGGAGCTTCCGCCCTCAGGAGGGGCACCGCCTGACGCTGCATGTTGGACCCCATCAGGGCGCGATTGGCGTCGTCGTTTTCAAGGAACGGGATGAGCGCCGTGGCGACAGAAACCAACTGCTTGGGCGAGACGTCGATGTAGTCGATGTCCTCCGGCCGCGCCATGATGAAGTCGCCGCCGCGGCGGCAGCTCACCAGGTCGTGGACGAAGTGGCCCTTGGCGTCCAGTTCGGCATTGGCCTGGGCGATGGTGAAACGCCCTTCCTCCATCGCCGACAGGTAGATCACCTGCTGGGCGACGATGCCTTCCTTGACCCGCCGGTAGGGAGTCTCGATGAAGCCGTACTTGTTGACGCGGGCGAAGGTGGCCAGCGAGTTGATGAGGCCGATGTTCGGACCTTCCGGCGTCTCGATGGGGCAGATGCGGCCGTAGTGGGTGGGGTGCACGTCACGCACCTCGAAGCCGGCGCGCTCGCGGGTCAAGCCGCCCGGCCCCAGCGCCGACAGGCGGCGCTTGTGGGTGATCTCCGACAGCGGGTTGGTCTGATCCATGAACTGGGAAAGCTGCGAAGAGCCGAAGAACTCGCGCACCGCCGCCGCCGCCGGCTTGGCGTTGATCAGGTCGTGCGGCATCACGGTGTCGATGTCGACGGCGCTCATGCGCTCGCGGATGGCGCGTTCCATGCGGAGCAGGCCGATGCGATACTGGTTCTCCATCAATTCGCCGACCGAGCGGACGCGGCGGTTGCCCAGGTGGTCGATGTCGTCCACCTCGCCCCGCCCGTCCTTCAGGTCGCAGAGCACCCGGACCACGGCCAGGATGTCTTCCTTGCGCAGGATGCGCAACTGGTCGTCGGTCTGGAATCCGAGACGCGAGTTCATCTTGACGCGGCCGACGGCTGACAGGTCATAGCGCTCGTTGTCGAAGAACAGGCCGTGGAACATGGCCTCGGCCGTCTCCAGGGTGGGAGGTTCGCCCGGACGCATGACGCGGTAGATGTCGATCAGCGCTTCCTCGCGGCTGGAGTTGCGGTCCACCGCGAGGGTATTGCGGATGTAGGGGCCGACGTTGATATGGTCGATGGCCAGCGTCGGAATCTCGGTAACCCCGGCCTTGGCCAGTTCCTCCAGGATGGCGGCGCTGAGTTCGTTGCCCGCCTCCACGTAGATTTCCCCGGTGGCCTCGTTGACCAGATCGGTAGCCACGTAACGGCCGATCAGATCCTCGTTGGGCACCAACTGGTCCTTGATGCCTTCCTCGACCAGCTTCTTGATCAGACGGGGCGTCATCTTGGCCCCGGCTTCCGCCACCACCTTCCCGGTCTTGGCGTCCACCAGGTCGGTGACAAGCTTCACGCCCTTCATCCGATCGGCCACGAAGGGGGTTTTCCAGCCGCCCTTCTTGTGGCGCACATAGGTGACGCGGTCATAGAAGTAGCCGAGGATGTCCTCTTCCGTCATGCCGCGGGTCTCGGACGAATCCACCCCCCGGCTTTCGGCGGCGCGTTCGGCACGCAACGCCTCGGTCTCGTTGGAATCGAGAGCCATCAGCAGGGTGGTCACCGGCAGCTTGCGGCGGCGGTCGATGCGCACGTAGACGAGGTCCTTGGCGTCGAACTCGAAGTCGAGCCAGGAGCCGCGGTAGGGAATGATGCGGGCGGCGAACAGGTACTTGCCCGAGGAGTGGGACTTGCCCTTGTCGTGATCGAAGAAGACGCCGGGCGAACGGTGCATCTGCGAGACGATGACGCGCTCGGTGCCATTGACGATGAAAGTGCCGTTCTCGGTCATGAGCGGCATGTCGCCCATGTAGACGTCTTGCTCCTTGATGTCGCGAATGGAGCGCGAGCCGGTGTCCTCGTCCACGTCCCAGACCACCAGACGCAGCGTCACCTTGAGCGGCGCGGCGAAGGTCATGCCGCGCTGCTGGCATTCCTCGACGTCGTACTTAGGCTCCTCGAACTCGTACTTGACGAATTCCAGGGTGCCGCGTTCGGAAAAGTCCTTGATCGGGAAAACCGACTTGAACACTTCCTGCAGGCCGTATTCCTTGCGCTTCTCCGGCTTTACCTCGCGCTGCAGGAACAGTTCGTACGAGTTGCGCTGAACCTCGATCAGGTTCGGCATCTCGACGGCCTCTTGCAGACGACCGAAGTACTTGCGAATGCGCTTGCGACCCGTGAAGGAAGTGGTCATGGCTTTCCTCGAATTCCTCTGGACACGACAAGACCGCCGCCTCCGGCGCCGCTGCCGAAGGGGACGGCCCTCGATACGGGTATCGCATCCACTTTACCGGCCGCGGTCGGCCTATACGGGCGGATGCGTCGACGTGCCGGCGGTCCGGTCCCCGGCGAGATGCCGGGGGCCGGAGCCGGGTAGCCAGACTACTTGAGTTCGACGGTCGCGCCGGCGCCCTCGAGCTGCTTCTTGAGCTTCTCGGCCTCGTCCTTCTTGCACCCTTCCTTGACGGTCTTGGGGGCGCCTTCGACGAGATCCTTGGCTTCCTTGAGGCCCAGGCCGGTGATGGCGCGGACTTCCTTGATGACGTTGATCTTGTTGGCGCCGGCCGCAGCCAGAACCACGTTGAAATCTTCCTTCTCCTCGACGACCGGAGCGGCAGCGGCGGCCACGGCGGCCACGGCCACCGGAGCGGCGGCGGTCACGCCCCACTTGTCCTCGAGCATCTTGGCGAGTTCGGCGGCTTCCAGAACGGTCAGGCTGGAGAGCTCGTCCACGATCTTGTTGAGATCAGCCATTGTTCACTCCTACGGCTTGGTAACTGTTGCGATGGTTTGAAAACGACGGGGTCAGGCGGCTTCGCCCTTGTCGGCATAGGCCTTGACGACACGCGCCAGCTTGCCCGCGGGGGCCTGCACGACGCCGGCGATCTTGGTCGCCGGAGCCACGAGCAGGCCAACGAGCTTGCCGCGCAGTTCGTCCAGGGACGGCAGGGAGGCCAGGGCCTTGACGCCTTCGACGTCGAGAACCTGCTTGCCCATGCCGCCCCCCAGGATGACGAGCTTGTCGTTGGTCTTGGCGAATTCCACAGCCACCTTGGCGGGCGCTACCGGATCCTTCGAGTAGGCGATCGCGGTCGGACCCTTGAACAGATCCTGGAGGCCTTGGAAATCGGTGCCTTCGAGGGCGAGACGCGTGAGCCGATTCTTGGAAACCTTGAAGTTGGCGCCGGCCTCCCGCATGCGCTTGCGGAGGATTTCCAGCTGAGCCACCGTCATGCCCGAATAGTGGGCGACGACGACAGCACCGGAACCCTCGAAGAGCGAGCGGAACTGAGCGACCAACTCCTGCTTTTCAGTGCGGTCCACTGATCGTCTCCGTCTCACGCCCCCTTCCGCAAGGAAAGCGGTCGGGGGTTGTTGCACCAAGGCCCCGGCGGTTGCCCGACGGAGCCGGTTCGCCTGTCCAGTGCAGCAGTCCAAGCCGTTCTTCGGGCCTATCGGCCCTGAAACGGTTCCACACTGTCTGCGCAGGTTGGTTGCCCATTAAGCCGCCCCGGATCGGACGGCGCCTGCGGTCTGGGACAGGTCGGAGAGGATGTTGCCACCCTCCCCTTCCGCTCCCCTGGGGAAGCGGAATTCCCTATAGAACATGGTGATGGCGTCAGACGCCGCCCACCACGCTGGTCACGTTGAGGCGCAGGCCCGGTCCCATGGTCGAACTCAAGCTGATCTTCTTGAGATACGTTCCCTTGGTGCCCGAGGGCTTGGCCTTGTTGATGGCATCCACGAAGGCGGCCACATTCTCGGCGATCTTCTCGGCCGAGAAGCTGGCCTTGCCGACGCCGGCATGGACGATGCCCGCCTTCTCGACGCGGAACTCGATCTGGCCGGCCTTGGCGGCCCTGACCGCGCCCGCCACGTCGGCGGTCACGGTGCCGAGCTTGGGGTTCGGCATCAGGCCGCGGGGTCCAAGCACCTTGCCCAGGCGACCGACGACGGCCATCATGTCCGGGCTGGCGATGCAGCGGTCGAAGTTGAGTTCGCCCTTCTGGATGGTCTCCGCCAGATCCTCGGCGCCCACCAGATCGGCCCCCGCCTTCTTGGCGTCCTCCGCCTTGTCGCCACGGGCGAAGACCGCCACGCGGACGTCCTTGCCGGTGCCGTGCGGCAGGGACACCATGCCACGCACCATCTGATCCGCATGGCGCGGGTCGACGCCCAGCATGATGGCGATCTCGATGGTCTCGTCGAACTTCGCCTTGGCGTTGCCCTTGACGATCTTCACGGCTTCCTGGAGGTCGTACTGCTTGGTGCAGTCGATGGTCTCGCTGGCCGTCTTGAAACGCTTTCCGATATTCGCCATGGGACTACTCCACCACCTCGAGGCCCATGGAACGGGCGGAACCGACGATCATCCTGGACGCCGCCTCGATGTCGTTGGCGTTCAGGTCCTGCATCTTGGTCTTGGCGATCTCGCGCACCTGATCCATGGTCACCTTGCCGACGAAGCCGCGGCCGGGCGTCTTGGAGCCGCCGGCGAGACCGGCCGCCTTCTTCAGGAAGTAGCTGACCGGCGGGGTCTTGGTGACGAAGGAGAAGGTACGATCCGCGAAGGCCGTGATGACGACCGGGATCGGCATGCCTTCTTCCATGCCCTGGGTCTTGGCGTTGAACTGCTTGCAGAATTCCATGATGTTCAGGCCGGCCTGGCCGAGGGCCGGACCGATGGGCGGAGAGGGATTGGCCTTCCCCGCCGGGACCTGCAGCTTGATATAGCCCGAAATCTTCTTTGCCATTGTCTGTCCTCAGTCTCTTTGTGCCGAGTGCGCGGTACGGCCATGGCTGGCCTCCCGCAGAAAAACCCAGGTCAGGTCTTCTCGACCTGGGAATATTCCAGTTCCACCGGGGTGGCGCGGCCGAAGATGGATACCGACACCTTGAGCCGGGACCGTTCCTCGTCGACTTCCTCGACGGTGCCGTTGAAGGAGGTGAAGGGGCCATCGCTGACCCGTACCTGCTCGCCGACCTCGAACATGATGGACGGCCGGGGGCGTTCGATGCCCTCCTGCACCTGATGCATGATGCGCGAGGCTTCCGCCTCGCTGATCGGGCTGGGCCGGCCGCGACCGCCCAGGAACCCGGTCACCTTCGGCGTGTTCTTGACCAGATGCCAGGTCTGGTCGGTCATTTCCATCTTGACCAGCACGTAGCCGGGGAAAAACTTGCGTTCCGTATTGACCTTGTTCCCACGCCGCATCTCGACGACTTCCTCGGTGGGCACCAGGACTTGATCGATGAGGTCGGCCATGCCGCCCTGGCGCGCCTGTTCCTCGATTGAGGAAGCGACCTTCTTCTCGAAGCCCGAGTAGACGTGAATGACGTACCAGCGTGCCGCCATTTGCCTTTAGCCTTTCAGCCCGAACAACAGCTTGACCCCGAAGGCCATGGTTTGATCGACCACGAAGAAAAACAACGCGGCCAGTACCACCATCAGGAACACCATGCCGGTGGAGATACCGGTCTCCTTGCGGGACGGCCAAGTGACCTTGGACGCTTCCTGGCGCACCTCGCGGACGAACTGACCCGGGCTTACTTTCGCCATGCCTTGACCTTACGACCTTCTCGTTCCGATCCGTCCCGCCGCCCCCATCATCCAGGAGCCGGCGAAGCCGGGAAAATGGCAGGGGCAGCAGGGCTCGAACCCGCGACCTGCGGTTTTGGAGACCGCCGCTCTACCAGCTGAGCTATACCCCTAGAGCGATCAACCGTCCGCCGACCTGGCTCAGGCCGGAAAACCGGCGCGCGGACAGGCCGACTCCGTCGACCTGTCCGCGTCGTTTCCGGCGCATGGTTTAGCAGCCAACGCAGCCGATTGCAATCTTCGTCCTCACTTGTCGATCTTGGCGACGACGCCGGCGCCGACGGTCCGGCCACCCTCGCGGATGGCGAAGCGCAGGCCTTCGTCCATGGCGATCGGAGCGATCAGCTCGACCTGCATGGTCACGTTG
>JAMOBD010000064.1 GCA_039908345.1 Magnetospirillum sp. WYHS-4 | reverse complement strand
GCCTCGGGGTCCAGGTCGAGCACCGCCACCGCGCAGCCCTGATCCGCGAAGGCCTTCGCCGTGGCCGCCCCGATGCCCGATGCGCCGCCGGTCACCACCGCCACATGGCCCTGCAGGGGCAGGCCGGCATCCCGGCCCAGCTTGGCCTGTTCCAGGGACCAGTATTCGATGTCGAAGGCGTCTTCCTCGGATACCGACAGCGACCGCCCCAGGCCTTCCGCCGCCCCGACGATGTCGACGTTGGCCAGGGCGAAGTCGGCGGCCATGGCGGCTTCCTTCCGGCTCCAGCCCAGGCCGAACAGCCCCAGCCCCGGCACCAGCGCCACGCGCGGCATGGGGTCCAGTTCGGTCTTGCCGCCGCCGTGGCGGGCATTGTTGCGGGCGAAGTAGGCGCGGTAGTCGGCCACGTACCTGGTCACAGCGTCCCGCGCCGCCGTCTTGAATTCGGCCAGCCTGCCGGCCTCGGGCGCCGGCAGGACGAGCGGCAGGCGCTTGGTGCGGATGACGAAGTCGGGCGTCCCCGGCCCCTCGCCGGCATAGCGGGCCAGTTCGGCCCCGTTGACGAAGGCCAGCACCTCCGGCCCGCCCCGGAAGTCGAGGACGAAGGGCCGGTGGCGGTTCTCGCCGGGATCGACGGCCAAGGCGGTGGCGCCGCGCAGGATGGGCGCCACCTGGGCCAGGGGGGCGATGGCGGCCGGCAGGGCGGCGGGGGCGAAGGCCTTGCGCCCCGCCCGGGCGAGGACGCCTTCGGCCAGGGAAACGAACTCGATCATCCGGTCGTAGGCTTGGCGGGCGCTGTCGCCGAAGGTGAAGATGCCATGGCGCAACAGCACCAAGCCTTCCGCGTCCGGCTTGGCCTCGATGGCGGCCTTGGCCGCCTTGGCCAGGGCGAAGCCCGACATGGCGTAGGGCACGATGGCGAGGCGGTCGCCAAAGGCGGCAAGGCAGGCGGCTTCCCAGGCGTCCTGGTTGGTCAGCGCCAGGACCGCGTTGGCATGGGTATGGTCGATGAACCTGGCCGGCAGGAAGGCATGCAGCAGCATTTCCACGGAAGGGCCGGGCGCCGCCGCGTCCAGCAGGGCCGAACGGGCCGCCGAGACCAGGTCGGCGTCGCTCAGGGCCGCAAGCGCCGCCAGGCGGCGGAGCGGCGCCAGGCGCAAGGCCGGCATGCCCGCCGGGTCGATGGCCGCCAGATCCCGGCCCGAGCCCTTGATGCGGAGGATATCCACCGTCTCGCCAGTCAGGTCCGTCGCGGTGCCCTTGAGCGAGGTGTTGCCGCCCCCGTGCAGCACCAACGCCTTGTCGGCGCCCAAAAGACGGGTGGCATGGACCTGCAGCGCCAGGTCGGCATCGGGCCCCCAGGTCTTCAAGGCTTCGGCAGCGGCGGCATCGGACCAGCGGTTCTGCATGATGGACTCCTTTTCGTTGCGGGCGAAGGATTACCCTTGCCGGCAGCGGGGCGCAAGGCGGCGCAGGAACGGACCGCCCTGTTCCGGGTCGTCCGCGGCCGTCGCCGATGCTCACCTTGTCGGAAACATCGTCCAGGAACAGTGGCTTGAATAGCGTGTATCCAACGAACATCGGGGAATGTTCGTCAATATGGAAGCGGACTCCGCGGACCGTCGACGGCCCTGGATTCAGGGCAACGAATCCAGGTTGATCGACGAGGTCTTGCCGTCGATGGCGACCAGTTCCGGCCGGTCGGGTCAGGTCTCCCGCACCCAGGCGGTGAAGCAAGCCGCGTTAACCTGAGTTCGGAGCCCTGCGGGTTCTGAGGCCCACCTTGCTTTTTCGACCGCCTTCCCTATGATGCCGGCCAGGGTTCGGGACCGGAGGGGATGATGGCCCACAAGACTTGGTTGGTGGCGATGGCGATGGCGCTAGGTATGGCTAGCGCGTCGGCGGCGGCCGACGATCCCGACTTCCTCTCCTTGGGTGGCGGCTATTTCGATTTCAATCGCCAGAAGGATCCCGGCGCGGAATTCCGCCTGGAATACCGGTCGGACTACAAGATTCCCTATATCCAGTGGAAGCCCTTCGTGGCGGGCGGCGGGGCCACTTCGGGCCACGGCTTCATCGGGGCCGGGGTGCTGTGGGACGTTTACTTCGGTCGGCGCGTCGTGGTGACCCCCAGCTTCGCGCCTCATCTTTATCTAGGCGGCGACAAGCAACTGGACCTGGGCTATCCCCTCGAATTCCGGTCGCAGCTCGAATTCGCCTACCGCTTCGACGATCGTTCGCGCCTCGGTTTGGCGATATCCCACTATTCGAACGCCAGTCTTGGCGACAAGAATCCGGGAACCGAGACCTTGACCGTCTACTATTCCCTTCCCTTCGACAAGATCGGCGGACTGTTCAAGTAGGCCGGAAGGGGGTAAACCTTCCCCTGGGCGCGCCCGTAGCTCAGCAGGATAGAGCACCAGATTCCTAATCTGGGGGCCGTGAGTTCGAATCTCGCCGGGCGCACCAATCTTTTCAATTAGTGAGCCACTTGCAAAATTCCCCGGGCATCCGGGTTGATTCTGGTGGCGGCATTTGCCCCTCGGGGCGTGCGGGCGCCCCATGGGGGCATCGCGCCTCATGAGACTCTCATGAGAGGCAGGCGATGGCGACGTTGGGCTGGGCGTGACGTTCCACGATTTTGCAAGTGGATCGGTTCTTCGCCGAAATCGACCGCAACGCCATCCGGCGCGGCGTCTTCAAAAGCGTCGCCGACCTGGAGAAGGCAATCGCCGACTATCTCGACCGTCACAATGCCGATCCCAAGCCCTTCGCATGGAACGCTCCCGCCCACGAGATCCTGGGAAAAGGTCGACCGCGCCAGAAACGCCCTCGCCAACGTCAAGGCGGGTACCAAGCGTTAGAGTCGGAACACTAGCCCACCAACACGGCCAGGATCGCCGCCAACAGGGTGACGGCGAGCCAGAGGGCCAGGGCGGCGCTTCCGTTCGGACGGTTGCCGGACAAGGCTTGAAGGGTCTCCGGATGGAGCCGAAGGCCGCCTTGTCCCAACATGGAAAGCGTGCTTTCCACATCGCCCAGCAGGCGCGGCAGACGGTCCAGTCCCTGGGCGACGCCCTTGGCGGCTTCGCGCACACGGGCCTCGGGGCCCATGGCCTGGGTCATCCAATCCTCGATCAGCGGCCGGGCGAGGAACCACATGTTGGCTTCGGGCGCCAAGTTGCGGCCGGTGCCTTCAGCCACCAGCATGGTTTTCTGCAACAACAGCAACTGGGGCTGGGTTTCCATGTCGAACTGCTCGGTGATCTGGAACAACTGGCCCAACAGGCGGGCCATGGAGATTTCGTTCTGGGGCTTGTCCAGGATCGGCTCGGCAATCGAACGGCAGGCCTGGGTGAAGGTGTCCACGGATCGATGGGCGGGCACCCAGCCGGCCTCGAAATGGACTTCGGCGGCGCGGCGGTAGTCGCGGTTGAGAAAGCTGACCAGCATCTCGGCCAAGTGTCGGCGGGTCGGTCCGTCGATACGGCCCATGATGCCGAAGTCGACCGCGACCAGGCTGCCGTCGTCGCGCACGAACAGGTTGCCCGGATGCAGGTCGCCATGGAAGAAACCGTCGCGGAAGACCTGGTAGAAGAAGGCGGCCGCCGCCTTGGCCAGCACCGCTTCCGGGTCGTGGCCGGCCTTCAGCACGGCAGCCCGGTCGTCCATGGGGATGCCCGCCACCCGTTCGGAGGTCATCACCCGCTTGCCGGTGCGCGGCCAGTCTACCGCCGGGACGTGAAAGGTCGGATCGCCCGCGAAATTGTCGCGCAGTTCCGCGGCGGCCGCCGCCTCGAAGCGCAGGTCCATTTCCATGGCCACCGTCTCGGCCAGGGTGCGGATGGACTCGACGGGCTTAAGGCGCCGCCACTCGGGACGGGCCATCTCCAGCATCTCGGCGCCCCAGAAGAACAGGTCCAGGTCGGCGCCGAAGGCCTCCTCGATCCCCGGCCGCAGCACCTTGACCGCCACCTCGCGTCCGTCGGCGGTGATGGCGAAATGCACTTGGGCGATGGAAGCGGCGGCCACCGCCTCGTCGTCGAAGGACCGGAAGAGTTCTTCCACCGGCCGGCCGAATTCGGCCACGATGGCGGCCCGCGCCATGGCCCCCGGAAATGGCGGCAGGCGGTCCTGCAATTCGGAAAGGTCGGCGGCGATTTCCTCGCCCAGCAGGTCGGAGCGGGTGGAAAGCGCCTGGCCCAGCTTGATGAAGCTGGGCCCCGCCTCGCGTAGCGCGCGGGCCAGGCGCTGGCCGGGCCGGCCCGGGGCGCCCCGGCGCGAGATCAGCCGGGCGCCCAGGACCAGGGCCGGGGCGATCTCCAGCCGTTCGAGCAGAAACAATGCGTCGTGGCGGGCGAGAATCCGCGCGATGCGCAACAGGCGGCGGAGGTTGCGCGCCGAGCGGAGCAGCATGTCTAAAGCCGCCAGCCGGAATGGATGGCGGCGATTCCGCCCGTGAGGTTGCGGTAGGTGACCCGTTCCAGTCCCGCCTCGCCGATCATCCAGGAGAACTCGTCCTGGTCGGGGAAGCGGCGGATACTTTCGGCCAGATACCGGTAAGCCTCGCGGTCGTCGGCCACCAGTTGGCCCAGCGCCGGCAAAACCTGGAAGGAATAGGTGTCGTAGAGCTTGTCCAGGACCGGCAGCACCACCTTGCTGAATTCCAGGCACAGGAAGCGTCCACCCGGCCTCAGCACCCGGCGCGCTTCCTTCAGCGCCTCGGGGATGCGGGTGACGTTGCGGATGCAAAAGGCGATGGTGAAGGCATCGAAGGAGGAATCGGGAAACGGCAGGCCTTCCGCGTCGCCGCAGGCCCAGGTCAGCCCCTTCAGCAGGCCGCGGTCGATGGCCCGGTCGCGGCCGACCGCCAGCATTTCCTTGTTGATATCGCAGACGGTGACCTCGCGCCCACCCAATTCAAGGAAGCGGAAAGCGATATCGCCCGTGCCGCCACCCACGTCCAGAAGACGCATGGAAGGCCGGGGTTTCAGGTCCTTGACGAAAGCGGCCTTCCACAATCGGTGGATGCCCAGGCTCATCAGATCGTTCATCAGGTCGTAGCGCGGCGCCACACTGTCGAAGACGGCGCGCACCATCCGCGCCTTCTCGTCCTCGGGCACGTTTCTGAAGCCGAAATGAGTTTCCCTGGCCGTCATGAGCCGCACCATAGCCGAAGCCCGCGCCATGCGCTAGGTTTCAGGCATGCCCGAACTGCCCGAAGTGGAAACCGTCCGCCTTGGCCTCGCCCCCGTCCTGGAGGGCCGGGTGCTGGCGCGCGTCGAGGCCCGCCGGCCCGACCTGCGCGTCCCCCTGCCCGACGGCTTCGCCAAGCGTTTAACGGGACGCAGGGTGGTCCGCCTGGGGCGGCGGGCCAAGTATCTATTGGCCTTCCTGGACGACGAAAGAGTCTGGCTGGTGCATCTGGGCATGTCGGGACGCATGGTGGTCACACCGAGCGCGGCCCCGCTGGACAAGCACGACCACGTCGTGGTCGCCACCGATGCCGGCATCGAAATCCGCTTCCGCGATCCGCGCCGCTTCGGCCTGATGGACCTTGTCGAGCCGGGCGCCCTGGAAGCCCATCCCTTGCTGGCCGGCCTAGGCCCCGAGCCCTTGGACGAGTCCTTCGACGGCCCGGTCCTAAAAGGCCGGCTGGCCGGCAGCCGCTCGCCGCTGAAGACGGCCCTGCTCGACCAGCGGCGGGTCGCGGGGCTGGGCAACATCTACGTCTGCGAGGCCTTGTTCCGCGCCGGCCTGTCGCCTCTGCGCGATGCGGCGTCGGTCACGCGGAGGCAAGCCGATATCCTGGCCGGGGCCATCCGCGACGTGCTGGCCGAAGCGGTGGCGGCGGGCGGCACCTCCTTGCGCGACCACCGGCAGGCGGACGGGGAACTTGGTTACTTCCAGAACGAACTGGCGGTCTACGGCCGCGAGGGCGAACCCTGTCCCGGCTGCTCGTGCCGCGAAGGTATCCGGCGCATCGTCCAATCGGGGCGTTCGACTTTCTATTGTCCGAAGCGGCAGCAGTGATGTAAGCCTGTCTTCCATGACCCGAGCGCGCATCCTCATGGCCGTCCTGATTTTGCTGGCCCCCCTGGCCGGCCACGCCGACGGATTCCTGTCCATCGAGGACGATCTGCCGCTCATGCCCGGCCTCGCCGAGGTTCCCGAGGGCGGCATCGTCTTCGATACGGCGGAGGGACGCTTGGCCGAAACCCAGGCAACGGGCGCTCTCGCCGCGCCTCAGGTCCTTGAGTTCTACGCTGCCGCCCTGCCTGAACTGGGCTGGACCCGGCTGGATGACGCCACCTTCCGCCGCGACGCCGAACTGCTGCGTCTGCAGATGGCTCCGACTGCGGCCGGTGTCGCCGTCCGCTTTTCCATCTCCCCCATTTCCGGGGGCAATAAGACCAAATGACCCATCGCACATCCGACATCCGGCTTGAAGGAGCTCCGCCATGGCTTACGAGACCATCCTCGTCGAAACCCGCGGTCGCGTGGGACTGATCACCCTCAATCGCCCCAAGGCCTACAACGCGCTCAACAACCAGCTCATCTCGGAACTGCGCCAAGCCCTCGACGCCCTGGAGGCCGATGCCGGCGTCGGCGCCATCGTGCTGACCGGCAGCGAGAAGGCCTTCGCGGCCGGCGCGGATATCAAGGAGATGCAGGCCCGCAGCTACGTCGACTGCCTGCTGGACGACTTCATCAAGGAGTGGGAGCGCCTGTCCGCCTGCCGCAAGCCCACCATCGCCGCGGTGGCCGGCTTCGCCCTGGGCGGCGGCTGCGAACTGGCCATGATGTGCGACGTCCTGATCGCCGCCGACACCGCCAAATTCGGCCAGCCGGAAATCACCATCGGCACCATTCCGGGCGCCGGCGGCAGCCAGCGCCTGACCCGCGCCGTCGGCAAGGCCAAGGCCATGGACCTTATCCTCACCGGCCGCCAGATGGGCGCGGAGGAAGCCGAGCGCGCCGGCTTGGTGGCCCGCATCGTCCCCGCCGACAAGCTGTTGGAAGAAGCGCTGAAGACCGCCGAGACCATCGCCGGCCTGTCCCTGCCTGCCGTCATGATGGCCAAGGAGGCGGTCAACCGTGCCTTCGAGACCACCCTTTCCGAGGGCGTGCGCTTCGAGCGCAAGCTGTTCCACGCCACCTTCGCCACCGCCGACCAGAAGGAAGGCATGGCGGCCTTCGCCGAGAAGCGCAAGCCCAACTTCACCCACGGCTGAAGCGGGATACACCAAACCGGTTGACGGGCGGAGGCTGGCTGGCTATAAGCCTGCCTTCGTTTCGCGACCCCTGCTGACACAAAGGTTCCGAGAATGGCTAATCACAAGTCGGCCGAAAAACGCGCCCGCCAGACTGCCCGACGCACCGCCGTCAACCGCGACCGCCTCGGCCGCATCCGGACCCATGTCCGCAAGGTCGAGGAAGCCATCGCCGCCGGCGACAAGGCCAAGGCCCAGGAGGCGTTCCGCGCCGCCCAGCCCGAGATGATGCGGGGCACCCAGGCCCATGTGCTGCACAAGAACACGGTGTCGCGCAAGCTGTCGCGCTTGGCGGCTCGCATCAAGGCCATGCAGGCCTAGCAAAGCCCCTGCCAATTTCGGGGAGGGCTGCGGAATCCATTGATTCCGCAGCCTTTTTTGCGTCGATTGCGTGGATGTCGGCGCGCTGGTTCGAGTCTCGGTTGTCAAGCGATTTATTTTCTCCGGGTGTGATTTCGCCGGCTTGCCAGGGTCCGGGCCGCTGGGTACAGTCAGCCCAACGACGGCGTGGGGCCGGAGGGCCGGAACGGGCTCCGATAGGTTTTTGCAGCCGTCCCATCAACAAAAAATCTTCAGCCCCCTAGAAACGGGGGGATAGGTTCAGGAAGAACCGTTTGTTATTGGGAACTAATTCGTCGTTATCGACCAGCAAGACATTTGGGGATGGCTGGTCTTTTCTTGAGTGTCCGTCCGACGAATGTCGGGAATTCTCCTGATAACCGGATGGACGCTTTGGATGTCGCTGCCGGTGTGATCGCAAGGGCAGCGGGGTTCGGAAGGAAAGACCGGCGGCAAGACAATACCGGGGGCAATCAATCCCATGGATGCACAGTGGCTACGGGTTCGCGAGCGCCTGAAGACCGAGATCGGCGACACGGCCTACCAGAGTTGGATCAAGCCCATGACTCTCCGCGAAATCGGCGCGGGGCGCGTGCGCATTTCCGTGCCGACGCGGTTCATGCGCGATTGGGTGGTCGCCCATTACGCCGAACGCCTGCGCCGGATTTGGATCGAGGAAGAGCCGGGCGTCAAGGTGATAGACGTCTTCGTTCAGTCGGACCGCGAGGGCCAGGCGACCGGCGCGTCGCCGGACAAGGTCGCCGCCAAGCCCGCCTCCCCTGTCGATGTCGAGCGCGAGGATATCGGCGCGCCTCTCGACCCACGCTTCACCTTCGACAGCTTCGTGGTCGGCAAGCCTAACGAGTTTGCCCACGCGGCGGCAACCCGGGTGGCCGATGCTCCCATGCCTCCCTTCAACCCGCTGTTCCTTTATAGCGGCGTCGGTCTGGGCAAGACCCATTTGATGCATGCCATCGCCCACGGCATCCGCGAGCGCAATCCCAAGCGCACCGTGGTCTACCTGTCGGCCGAGAAGTTCATGTACCGCTTCATCCGGGCATTACGCGAACAGAACACCGTAGACTTCAAGGAACAATTCCGTTCTGTGGATGTCCTGATGATCGACGACGTGCAGTTCATCAGCGGCAAGGAGTCCACCCAGGAGGAGTTTTTCCACACGTTCAACGCCCTGATGGACCAGGGCCGACAGATCATCATCTCGGCCGACAAATCGCCTTCCGACCTGGAAGGGATCGAGGAGCGCCTCAAGTCGAGGCTCAACTGCGGTTTGGTGGCCGATATCCACGCCACCACCTACGAATTGCGGCTTGGCATCCTGGAATCCAAGGCCGAACGCCTGGGTGTCGAAGTTCCGCGCAAGGTGATGGAGTTCCTGGCCCACAAGATCGTGTCCAACGTCCGCGAACTGGAAGGGGCGTTGAACCGCGTGGTCGCCCATTCGCAACTGGTCGGGCGCGAGATCAGCCTGGAGACCACTCAGGAGGTTCTGCACGACCTGCTGAAGGCCAGCGATCGCCGCATCACCATCGAGGAAATCCAGAAGCGGGTCGCCCAACACTTCAATATCCGGCTATCCGACATGCACTCGGCCCGCCGGGCCCGCGCTGTGGCGCGTCCGCGCCAAGTGGCCATGTACTTGGCCAAGCAGCTCACCTCCCGTTCCTTGCCCGAGATCGGGCGCCGCTTTGGTGGGCGCGACCACACCACGGTCATGCACGCCGTGCGCAAGGTGGACGAACTGCGCGAACGGGACACCGCCTTCGCCGAGGACGTCGAACTGCTCCGGCGTATGCTGGAAGGCTGAGAATCGATCGGCGATCTCCTGGAAGGGAAGAGGCGAGGCGTTGCCGGTTGGCGCGTTCCTTCCGCGATGGCCACGCCTTCCGGCGGTAGCCGCGGTCGCGTAGCGATCTTGTGCCTAACGGACAAATGAAAAAAATCACTTTGTTCGCATAAAAGACCTTGACCACGGTTATCTGTGGTCCTATTGTCGCTCTCGTGACCGGGATGAGTGTGCCCGGCGCCAGCCCGCCGTCCCGGCAACCGCCGCGACGGCTTTTCTTTTTTCACGGGCAGAGACTCCCTGTGGGCTCGACGGGCCAACAGGGCTGCCGACCGATGCCGTCAAAGCGTCGGGCGGCGAAGCTAGCGGATGATCGCCCAATCCCGCCCCGGCCCACTGCGGCCGGGGCTTTTCGTTTCTCCTTCGTTCCCATGGACAACCGGCCGGCCTTGCCCGCCGGCCCAGGGGAGCGCGCCTGCCGCCGTCCGGCGGGATATCCCACAACCGGACAGCGGCAGGCAACCCGGCCCCCCTCGCGGGGCCGGGATTTTTCACCCCAAAAACCTGACATCAGGAGAAAGTCTACATGTCGACGACCATTGCCAATGCCTTCACGAAACAGTTCGAGGGCGAGGTCCATTCCGCCTACCAGGCCATGGGCTCCAAGCTGCGCAACACCGTGCGGGTCAAGAACAGCGTGATCGGCGCCACTACCGTCTTCCAGAAGGTCGGCAAGGGCACCGCTTCCACCAAGGCGCGGCACGGCAAGGTCCCCGTGATGAACGTGGACCACGACACCGTGGAATGCCAGCTCTACGACTACTACGCCGGAGACTGGGTCGACTCGCTCGACGAGATCAAGACCAACATGCCGGAACGCTCGGTGGTCGCCAAGGCGGGGGCCTATGCCCTCGGCCGCAAGACCGACGAGTTGATCATCGCCCAGCTCGACACCTCCACCAACTACGCCGGCGCCGACACCGACGGGCTGACCAAGGCCAAGGTGCTGACCGCCTTCGAGATGCTGGGCGGTGCCGACGTGCCCGACGACGGCGAACGTTTCGCCATCGTCGGCTGGAAGCAGTGGAGCGACCTGCTGGGCATCGAGGAGTTCGCCAACGCCGACTACGTAGGCGACGGCGACCTGCCCTGGAAGGGCACCCAGGCCAAGCGCTGGCTGGGCGCCCTGTGGATGCCGCATTCCGGCCTGACCAAGGCCGGCAGCGTGCGCCACTGCTACTGGTACCACAAGACGGCGGTGGGCCATGCCATCGGCAAGGATGTCAAGACCGACACCACCTGGCACGGCGACCGGGCGGCCTATTTCATCAACAACATGATGAGCATGGGCTGCTGCCTGATCGACCCCACCGGCGTCGCTTCCATGCGTTGCCTCGAGTCCTAAGGCGGACGGCTCCGGGGGGAGGGATGACATCCCGCCCTCCGGGGCTCCCCTTCCATTCAAGGAGAGAACCATGTCTTACGAGTCCAAGAACCTCAGCGTGCTGGCCTATGCCAACGGCTTCACGCTCTGGCACTATGCCTCCACCGATACCGCGGCCGCCGCGGAGGGCGCGGGCTACTTCAACAACGCCGCCGACATGCTGCGGGTCGGCGACATGATCATGGCCAACCTGGACACCGACGGCACTGCGGCCTCCGGCGTCCTGCTGGTCGCGTCGAACGTCGGCGGCACCGTCGGCGTCTCCGAACTGACCACGTTCGGCGGCGGCGCCTAAGGCCGTTCAACATACCGGCGTCCCCTAGGCCCAAAGCCCCGGGGACGCCGGAATCGTCCTTCACTTCGCCTTGGCCTGCTACGAGGGCCCCGCCCAAGACCAACGGCAAGGCCTTTCCTTGCACCCTGCCCATAGCTCCACTAACCTGCAGCCATGACCAGCCCCGCCCGCCCCATCGGCGACCGCGACGTCGCCTGTCTCGCCCATCCCTACACCAACCTGAAGACCCACGCGGCCACCGGACCGCTGGTCATAGGCCGCGGCCAGGGGATACGTATCTACGACCAGGCGGGCAAGGAATACATCGAGGCCATGGCCGGCCTCTGGTGTACCTCGCTGGGCTGGGGCCAGGAGCGCCTGGTGGAGGCCGCCGCCCAGGCCATGCGGCGGCTGTCCTTCTACCACAGCTTTTCCGGCCGGGTGCCGGACGTGACGGTGGAACTGGCCGAACGCCTGCTGGACCTGGCCCCGGTTCCCATGTCCAAGGTGCTGTTCGCCGGCTCGGGCTCGGAATCCAACGACACCGCGGTCAAGCTGATCTGGTACTACAACAACGCCCGCGGCCGGCCGGCCAAGAAGAAGATCGTTTCCCGCCACAAGGCCTACCACGGGGTCACGGTGGCCACCGGCAGCCTGACCGGCCTGCCCGCCAACCACCGCGACTTCGACCTGCCCATTGCCGGCATCCTGCATGCGGGCTGCCCGCATCACTATCGCTTCGGCCGCCCCGCCGAAACCGAGGAGGCCTTCGCCACCCGCCTGGCGGAAGAACTGGAGGCGATGATCCTCAAGGAAGGCCCCGACACGGTGGCCGCCTTCTTCGCCGAGCCGGTGATGGGCGCCGGCGGGGTCATCGTGCCGCCCGCCGGCTATTTCGCCAAGGTGCAGGCCGTCCTGAAGAAGTACGACGTGCTGTTCGTCGTCGACGAGGTGATCTGCGGCTTCGGGCGCACCGGCAACCGCTGGGGCAGCCAGACCTTCGACCTGAAGCCCGATCTCTTGACCACGGCCAAGGCGCTGTCGTCGGGCTATGCGCCAATCTCCGCCCTGCTGATATCGGAACCCATCTGGCAGGCCATGGTGGAGGAAAGCGCGAAGATCGGCATCTTCGGGCACGGCTACACCTACGGCGGCCATCCGGTATCGGCGGCGGTGGCCCTGGAGACGTTGAAAATTTATGACGATCTCAATATCCTGGACCACGTCCGCGCCCTGGCGCCGCGGCTGCAAGACGGTCTCGGGCGCTTCGCGGACCACCCCATGGTGGGCGATGTCCGGGGGGTGGGGTTGGTGGGCGCGGTGGAACTGGTGCGGGACAAGGCGAGCCGGGAATCCTTCGATCCGACCCAGGGCGTCGGCGCCACCTTGGTGCGCCACGCCCAGGCAGGCGGCTTGATCCTGCGGGCCTTGGGGGATAGCATCGCCTTTTCGCCGCCCCTGGTGGCGAGCGAAGCGGAGATCGACGAGATCCTGGCGCGCTTCGGGCGCGCCCTGGACGAGACCTGGGCCTGGGTGCGAAACCAAGGCCTGGCGTGAGGGAGGAACGGGCCGGCGCAATGCCGGGAAGGGTGCAGCGATGGACTACGAGCGCTTCTTCCAAGACAAGATCGCGGAGTTGAAGACCGAAGGCCGCTACCGCATCTTCGCCGACCTGGAAAGGCAGGCGGGCCGCTTTCCGCGCGCCATGTTCCATGCGGACGACGGCAGCGTCCGCGAGATCACGGTCTGGTGCTCCAACGACTACCTGGGCATGGGCCAGCACCCGGACGTGCTGGCGGCCATGAAGGAAGCGGTGGATCGCTGCGGCGCCGGGGCCGGCGGCACTCGCAACATCTCGGGCACCAACCACTACCACGTGATGCTGGAACGGGAACTGGCCGACCTGCACGGCAAGGAGGCCGCCCTGCTGCTGGGGTCCGGCTGGATGGCCAACCTGACGGCGCTGTCCACCCTGGGCGCCATGGTCCCCGATTGCGTGGTCTTCTCGGACGAGAAGAACCACAATTCGATGATCGAGGGCATCAAGCATTCCCGCGCCGAAAAGCGCGTCTTCCGCCACAACGATCCCGAACACCTGGACAAGCTGCTAGGCGAATACCCGCGCGAGCGGGCCAAGCTGGTGGCCTTCGAATCCGTCTATTCCATGGACGGCGACATCGCCCCCATCAAGGAGCTCTGCGACGTCGCCGAGAAGCATAACGCCATGACCTTCATCGACGAGGTGCACGCGGTCGGCATGTACGGCCGGCGCGGCGCGGGCGTCGCCGAACGGGACGGCCAAATGGACCGGTTGACGGTCATCCAGGCCACGCTCGCCAAAGCCTTCGGCGTGGTGGGCGGCTATATCGCCGGTTCGGCGGCCATGGTGGATTTCGTGCGCTCCTTCGGGGCCGGGTTCATCTTTTCCACCTCCCTGCCGCCTTCGGTGGCCGCCGCGGCTCGGGCCAGCATCCGCTTCCTGAAGGACCATAACGAGGTGCGCGAACGTCACCAGGAACGCGCCTCCACTCTGCGCCGCCGCCTGACCGAGATCGGCATTCCGGCGATGCCCACCGTCAGCCATATCGTGCCGGTCATGGTGGGCGACGCGGTGCTGTGCAAGAAGGCGAGCGACGAACTGCTGCTCCTGCACGGCATCTACGTGCAGCCGATCAACTACCCGACGGTGGCGCGCGGCGCCGAACGCCTGCGCTTCACCCCCACGCCCCTCCATAGCGACGCCGACATGGATCACTTGGTCAAGTCGATCCAGGAAGTCTGGACCCGCCTGGGCTTGGCCCGCATCGCCAAGGCGGCGGAGTAGGAACAACCCATCTGCTGGAGAGTGGCACCGACATCCGCATCATTCAGGTGCTGCTGGGCCACAACAATCTGTCGACCGCGGCGCGCTATCCCCATCGTGTCGCCATCGCCAACAGTCGTCTGGTCGCACTGGAAGAGGGGCGGATCAGCTTCCGCTGCCCGCCGAGGGAAAACAGTCCTCCAGTCGGCCACGAACGACCGATGTGTTACCTAAGCCGGTCATTTCAATTTGTTATCGACACAGGGTTGTTGCGGCCCGATTCGGGGCTTTTCCGAATGGATTCTTCCCCCCCCGGCCGGGAACCGCCAAGAAATGCCATTGTTTTCATGGCGTTAAAAGTTTTTTAAGCAAACTCTTCCTATCGAGGGGTGTCTTGCGATACAAGGAATTCGCTTGAATGGCGTGGTGCGACTCCATGGGACTCGGAGTTTGAATCCCGCCTTTCGGGCGTCCGATGGGGCCTGGGGGGGCGGACCGTCAGGAATTCTTGGAACCTTCGGGGGTTCGGATGATGAGGATGCGTCTGGGGCTGTTGGCGGCGGTGGCGGGCTTCGCGCTCGTTCTGGCAAGCCCAGTCCTGGCGGAAAGCGATCTGAAGAAGGCGCTGACGGCGGCGATGAGCAATCATGCCCGCATCAAGCAGATCGAAGCCAGCGTGGCCGCCTCCCAGGAAAACATCGAGGTCGAACGGGGTGCCTGGTATCCCAAGTTCGACTTGACCACCTATTACGGGCACGAGCAGCAGAAGAAGGGCGCCGGCGTCGCCGACACCCATCTGCCCGCCCGTAGCGTCGACACCAAGGTCACGCAGCAGATCTACGACTTCGGCGTCGCCAACGCCAATATCGACAAGGCCGACCTGAAGTATCAGATCGCCGTGGAAAACGGCCGTGCCGTTCGCCAGAAGCTGATCTTCGACGGCGTCCAGGCCTACCTGGAAGTCATCAAGGCATCCAAGACCCTCGATTTCGCCCGCGGTTCGGAAGAAAACGTCAAGCGCCAGACGGAACTGGAAGACGCCCTGGTCCAGAAGGGCGCCGGCTATTCCACCGACGTCCTGCAAGCCAAGACCCAGTTGGCCGAGGCGCGCACCCGCCGGGTGCAGGCGGAAGGCACCCTGCGGGTCGCGCTCAACAAATACCGCGGCGTGTTCGACACCGTCCCGACCGACCTGGATCGCTTGGTGCCGCCGCGCACGCCGCTGGAACTGATCCCGGAAAAGATCGAGACGGTGATCGATCTGGCCATGAAGGAACATCCGCAGTTGCGTGCCACCCACCTGGAAATGCTGGCGGCCAAGGAAGACGTGTCCATCGCCTATTCCAGCAAGTTCGGGCCCAAGCTGAACGGCGTCGCCCAGAGCAAGTGGAAGAACGACGACGCCGGTACCATCGGCTCCAAGATCGAACAGATCGTCAAGGTCGAGATGACCTACGACTTCAATCTCGGCTTCACCGCCCTGAACTCCATCCGCGCCGCCAAGCATACCGAGACCGGTGCCGAAAGCCGTTACGTCGACCAGAAGGGGACCATCGAGGAACAGTCCCGCACCGCCTGGGACAACCTGCTGACCGCCCGCGAGAACGCGGAGCACTTCCGCAACATGGCCAACATCGCGGCCGAGTATCTGTCGCTGGCCCGCAAGGAACGCCAACTGGGCCGCCGTTCCCTGATCGACGTGCTGGCCGGCGAAACCTCGCTGATCAACGCCAACAGCGACGCGACGGCTGCCGAAATGGACGTTGCCGTGGCGGCCTACACCCTGATGCTGATGATGGGCAAGCTCGACTTGAGCCTCATCGAGTAGCGGGCGGTGTGCGTACCGTCACGTTCCGGACGGGCGCGCTCGACTTGGCGGGTGCCGAGGATCATAATGACAGTCGATGGGATGGCGGGTGGGGCGCGGCAGGCGAGAGGATGCGAGCATGTCCTTGCTTAACGAATCCGACCAGGACGGCGGGCTGATCCAACTGGCGCAGGCGGGGCGCGGCTCTTTGGGCGAGCCGATCGGCAAGGTGGAC
>JAMOBD010000063.1 GCA_039908345.1 Magnetospirillum sp. WYHS-4 | reverse complement strand
CAACGTGACCATGCAGGTCGAGCTGATCGCTCCGATCGCCATGGACGAAGGCCTGCGCTTCGCCATCCGCGAGGGTGGCCGGACCGTCGGCGCCGGCGTCGTCGCCAAGATCGACAAGTAACCAGGGGTAACCGGCCGGTGTCCATCCGGACGCCGGCCAGCCAATGGAAGTGATTGGGCTGAAGCATGGAAAACCAGAACATACGCATCCGACTGAAAGCCTTCGATCACCGCGTGCTGGACCAGTCCGCGCGCGAGATCGTCGGCACGGCCAGGCGTACGGGCGCCCAAGTGCGCGGCCCGATTCCTCTGCCGACGCGCATCGAGCGCTTCACGGTGCTGCGGTCTCCGCACATCGACAAGAAGTCGCGCGAACAGTTCGAAATCCGGACCCATCGGCGGGTGCTGGATATCATCGATCCCACCCCGCAGACCGTCGACGCGCTGATGAAGCTCGATCTGGCGGCCGGCGTGGATGTGGAAATCAAGCTCTGAGGATGCCCCAATGCGGACTGGTCTGATCGCTCAGAAGCTGGGTATGAGCCGCATCTTCGCCGAAGATGGTACTCATCTGCCCGTCACCGTGCTGAAGGTGGACGGCCTGCAGGTCGTCGCCCAGCGCACCCAGGACAAGGACGGCTACACCGCCCTGCAGCTCGGCTGGGGTGCCGCCAAGGCCAAGCGCGTCGGAAAGGCGTTGCGTGGCCACTTCGCCAAAGCGAAGGTGGAGCCGCGCCGCAAGCTGGCCGAGTTCCGCGTGTCGACCGATAATCTGGTCGAAGTGGGCGCCGAGCTTTCGGCAGCGCATTTCATCGCCGGGCAGTTCGTCGACGTGACGGGCACCAGCATCGGCAAGGGCTTCGCCGGCGTCATGAAGCGCTATAACTTCGGCGGCCTGCGCGCCACCCACGGCGTTTCCATCAGCCACCGCAGCCACGGTTCCACGGGCAACCGCCAGGACCCCGGCAAGGTGTTCAAGGGCAAGAAGATGGCGGGCCATATGGGCGACCGCCGCGTCACTACCCTGAACCTCAAGGTGGTGGGCGTCGACGGCGACCGCGGTCTGCTGTTCCTGGAAGGCGCCGTGCCAGGCCACGAAGGCTCCTATGTCAAGGTGCGCGACGCGGTCAAGAAGGCCCTTCCCGAGGGCGTGCCGTTCCCGGCCGGCCTGAAGGCCGCCGCCGCCGACGCGGTGGCTCCCGAGGCTGAAGCGAGCAAGGAATAACCGGCCATGAAGTGCGACGTCATCAATCTCGAAAACAAGAAGGTCGGCGATATCGACCTGGACGAGGCCATCTTCGGTCTTCCGGTCCGCACCGACCTGCTGGCCCGCATGGTCAATTGGCAACTTGCCAAGCGCCGCGCCGGCACCCATAAGGTCATGGGGCGCAGCGAGGTCAACGGCTCCAACGCCAAGCCGTTCAACCAGAAGGGCACCGGCCGCGCCCGCCAGGGAACGAAGAAGAAGGCT
This sequence comes from Magnetospirillum sp. WYHS-4, assembly GCA_039908345.1. Lineage (NCBI taxonomy): Bacteria > Pseudomonadati > Pseudomonadota > Alphaproteobacteria > Rhodospirillales > Rhodospirillaceae > Magnetospirillum > Magnetospirillum sp. WYHS-4. The sequence continues at coordinate 31,524 of JAMOBD010000063.1, read as the reverse complement.
CCGCACCATCGTGGCGGTGGCGCCTGCTTCGGCCCGGTCCTGCGCAGCCATGAACACGACCTGCCCAAGAAGGTCCGGCGGTTGGCCTTACGCACCGCTCTGTCGGCCAAGCAGGCCGAGGGTAAGCTGGTGGTCCTGGAGAGTGCCGTTCTGGCGGCGCCGAAGACTTCGGACTTGGTGAAGAAGGTCAAGGCCCTCGGTTGGAATTCTGTTCTGCTGATCGATGGCGCCGCCGTCGACGCGAATTTCGGCCTGGCCGCCGCCAATATCGTCGGGCTGGACGCGCTGCCCAGCCAGGGCGCCAACGTTTACGACATCCTGCGCCGCGATACCCTGGTGCTGACCAAGGCGGCGGTGGAGAAGCTTGTGGAGCGCCTGAAATGAGCCAGAACAAGATGAGCCTGGGCCGGATGTACGAGATCATCCGCAAGCCCATCATCACCGAGAAGGCGACCAGGCTGTCCGAGCACAACCAGGTTACCTTCGCCGTTCCTTTGGATGCCACCAAGCCGGAGATCAAAGCGGCGGTCGAGGGGCTGTTCAAAGTCAAGGTGACGGCGGTCAACACCCTCCGCACCGAAGGTAAGACCAAGCGGTTCCGGGGCCATCTCGGCAAACGCAACGACACCAAGAAAGCCGTCGTGACCCTGGCCGAAGGCCAGTCGATCGACATCACGACTGGCATTTGAGGGCTAGGCCATGGCACTGAAGCAATATCGTCCCACCACTCCCAGCCGCCGCGCTTTGGTGCTGGTCGACCGTTCGGATCTTTGGAAGGGCGACCCCGTAAAGTCGCTGACCGAAGGCCTGCGCAAGCACGGCGGTCGCAACAACACCGGCCGCGTTACCGTCCGCCACCAGGGCGGCGGGCACAAGAAGCGCTACCGCGTGGTGGACTTCAAGCGTCGCAAGTTCAACGTGCCGGGCATCGTCGAGCGGCTGGAATACGATCCCAACCGCACCGCCTTCATCGCCCTGATCAAGTATCAGGACGGCGAGTTGGCTTACATTCTGGCTCCGCAGCGTCTGAACGTCGGCGACACGGTGGTTTCGGGCGAGGCGGTCGATATCAAGCCGGGCAATGCGCTGCAGTTGCAGAACATTCCGGTCGGCACGGTAGTCCACAATGTGGAGATGAAGCCGGGCAAGGGCGGTCAGATCGCCCGGTCCGCCGGTACCTACGTGCAGCTGGTCGGCAAGGACCAGGGACTGGCGCAGCTCCGGCTGGCGTCCGGCGAACTCCGGGTCGTGCGGGCCGAATGCATGGCCACGGTGGGCGCGGTGTCCAATCCGGACCAGCAGAACATCAACTTGGGGAAGGCTGGCCGCAAGCGCTGGATGGGCGTTCGCCCGACGGTTCGCGGCGTGTCCATGAACCCCATCGATCACCCGCACGGCGGCGGCGAAGGCCGCACCTCGGGTGGCCGGCACCCGGTCACTCCCTGGGGCAAGTGCACCAAGGGCATGAAGACCCGCAACAACAAGCGGACGGACGGCCAGATCATTCGCCGCCGTCACCGCGGCAAGTAAGCGAAGGAGAGCGGTCGTGGCGCGTTCCGTTTGGAAAGGTCCCTTCGTGGACGGCTACCTTCTGAAGAAGGCCGAGACGTCTCGGTCGTCTGGTCGCAACGAGGTCATCAAGACCTGGTCGCGGCGGTCGACCATCCTGCCGCAGTTCGTGGGCATCACCTTCGGGGTCCACAACGGCAACAAGTTCGTTCCCGTGCTGGTGACCGAGGAGATGATCGGCCACAAGTTCGGCGAATTCTCGCCGACCCGCACGTTCCACGGCCATGCTGCCGACAAGAAGGCGAAGAGGTCTTAAACCATGGGCAAGAAGGCAACCCCGCGCCGGCTCCCGGATAACGCGGCCATCGCCAGCGCCGCCTACATCCGCATCAGCCCGCGCAAGCTGAACCTGGTGGCGCAGAGCATCCGCGGCCTGAAGGCCGGCCAGGCCCTGGCCGAGCTGACCTTTTCCAAGCGGCGTATCGCCCATGACGTCAAGAAGGTGCTGCAGTCGGCGATTGCCAACGCCGAAAACAACCACCAGCTGGACGTCGACAAGCTCTATGTCGCCGAGGCGACGGTGGGTAAGGCCGTGGTGATGAAGCGCTGGCACGCCCGTGCCCGCGGACGGGTCGGCAGGATCGAGAAGTTCCTGAGCAACCTGCGGGTGGTAGTGCGTGAGCGCGAGGAGACGGTGTAATGGGACAAAAAGTCAATCCGGTCGGGCTTCGGCTCGGCATCAACCGCACTTGGGACTCGCGCTGGTTCTCCGACTCGGACTATGCGCGCCTCCTGCACGAGGATCTTCGCATCCGCCAGTTCCTCAAGGAGAAGTTGGCCCAAGCCGGCGTGTCGCGGGTGGTGATCGAGCGTCCCGCCAAGAAGGCGCGGGTAACGGTCTATACGGCCCGTCCGGGCGTGGTCATCGGCAAGAAGGGCGCGGACATCGAGAAGCTGCGCTCCGACCTGACCAAGATGACCGGTTCGGAAGTGCACCTGAACATCGTCGAGATCCGCAAGCCCGAGATCGAGGCCCAGCTGGTGGCCGAGAGCATCGCCCAGCAGATGGAACGCCGGGTGTCCGTGCGCCGCGCCATGAAGCGCGCCGTGCAGTCGGCCCTGCGTCTGGGCGCGCAGGGCATCCGGGTGAACTGCTCGGGTCGGTTGGGTGGTGCGGAAATCGCCCGCGTGTTGTGGTACCGCGAGGGCCGCGTGCCCCTGCATACCCTGAGGGCCCATATCGACTACGGCGAGTCCACCGCCTTCACCACCTACGGCGCCTGCGGCGTCAAGGTGTGGATCTTCAAGGGCGAGGTCATGGCGCACGATCCCATGGCCATGGATAAGCAGGCCTTCGACCAGCAGCCGCAACGCTGACGCCGGCCTTTAGGAATCGAGGACAAGAGCGATGCTGAGCCCTAAGAGGACAAAGTACCGCAAGGCCCACAAAGGCCGCATCAAGGGTGCCGCCAAGGGCGGGACGGTGTTGAATTTCGGTGCCTATGGCCTGAAGGCCACCACGCCGGAACGCATCACGTCGCGCCAGATCGAGGCGGCCCGCCGTGCGCTGACCCGCTGCATGAAGCGAGCCGGCCGCGTGTGGATCCGCATCTTCCCGGACGTGCCGGTCTCTACGAAGCCGGCGGAAGTCCGCATGGGTTCCGGCAAGGGCGCTCCCGAATACTGGGTGTGTCGCGTCAAGCCGGGCCGGATCATGTTCGAGGTGGACGGCGTGCCGCGCGAGGTGGCCAAGGAGGCTTTCGCGTTGGCCGCGGCGAAGCTGCCGGTGCAAACCCGGTTCGTCACCCGCCTGGGCGATGAGGAGTAAGGCGATGAAGGTCACCGATCTGCGGACCAAGACCGACGACGAGCTGAAGGATTCGATCCGCAATCTGCGGAAGGAAGCTTTCAATCTTCGCTTCCAGCGTGCCTCCGGGCAGTTGGAGAACACGGCCCGGGTGCGCCAAGTGCGGCGCGACATCGCCCGCATCAAGACGGTTCTGGGCCAGCGCCGCGTTGCGGCGAAGGCCTGAGGAAAAAGGAAGAGAGAGCCATGCCGAGGCGAGTGCTGCAGGGCGTCGTGACCAGCGACAAGATGGACAAGACCGTGACCGTCATGGTCGAACGTCGAGTCATGCATCCGGTCTACAAGAAGTTCATCAAGCAGACCAAGAAGTATGCGGCCCACGACGAGGCCAACGCCTGCAAGGTGGGGGACGTGGTGAAGATCCGCGAGTGCCGACCCATCTCCAAGCGCAAAACCTGGGAGGTGGTCTCCGACGAAGTTTAAGTCGGGACCAGAAGGACTGGAAGGAACAAGACCATGATCCAGGTCGAAACCAACTTGGATGTCGCGGACAACTCCGGCGCCAAGCGCGTGCAATGCATCAAGGTGCTCGGGGGCTCGAAGCGCAAGTACGCGACCGTCGGCGACATCATCGTCGTCTCGGTCAAGGACGCCATCCCCCGTGGCCGCGTCAAGAAGGGCGAGGTGTTGCGTGCCGTCGTGGTGCGTACCACCAAGGACATCCGCCGCAACGACGGCACGGCGATCCGCTTCGACCGCAATGCGGCGGTGCTGATCAACAAGCAGGGCGAGCCCATCGGTACTCGTATCTTCGGACCGGTGACGCGCGAACTGCGTGCCCGCAAGTACATGAAGATCATTTCCCTGGCGCCCGAGGTGCTATGATGGCGACGAAGGTGAAAATCAAGAAGGGCGACCGTGTCGTCGTCCTCGCAGGCCGGAGCAAGGGCAAGACCGGTGAAGTGCTGAAGGTCATGCCCCAGGACAACCGTGCCATCGTACAGGGCGTGAATATGGTCAAGCGCCATACCCGCCCGACGCAGGCCCAGGCCGGCGGCATCGTGGAAAAGGAGGGGACGATCCACGTCTCCAACTTGGCCCTCATCGACCCCAAGAGCGGCAAGCCTACCCGCGTCGGCTACAAGACGCTGGAAGACGGGCGCAAGGTGCGCGTGGCGCGCCGCTCTGGCGAAGTCATCGATAGCTGAGAGGATGCGCGCCATGGCACGCCTGCGCGAGGTATACGAAACGCAAGTCCGCGAGACCCTTCAGAAGGAGTTCGGCTACCAGAACCCCATGGAGGTGCCGAAGCTGGACAAGATCGTGATCAACATGGGCGTCGGCGAAGCCGTCGCGGACCGCAAGAAGGTCCAGACCGCCGCCGAGGAACTTGCCCTGATCGCCGGCCAGAAGCCGGTGATCACCAAGGCCCGCAAGTCCATCGCCACCTACAAGGTGCGTGAAGGGATGATGCTGGGTTGCAAGGTGACGCTACGCCGTGAACGGATGTACGAATTCCTGGATCGGCTGGTGAATATCGCTCTGCCGCGCGTCCGCGACTTCCGCGGCGTCAACGGCAAGAGCTTCGATGGCCGTGGCAACTACGCCATGGGACTGAAGGAGCAGATCGTCTTCCCGGAAATCGACTACGACAAGGTCGATGAAATCCGGGGTATGGACATCATCATCTGCACGACGGCCAAGACCGACGCCGAGGCGAAGGCGTTGCTGAAGGCTTTCAACATGCCGTTCGCCAACTAACGGCTTTGTGGGACGGAGACGGATCGAATGGCTAAGACGAGCGCCATCGAGCGGAACAAGAAGCGGGAACGCTTGGTCAAGAAGTTCGCTGCGAAGCGGGCGAAGCTGAAGGCCTTGGCCAAGGACACCAATTTGTCGCCGGAAGACCGGTTCGCGGCGCGGCTCAAGCTTGCCGAGCTGCCGCGCAATTCGGCGCCGGGGCGGGTGCGACTGCGGTGCGAGCTGTCGGGACGATCCCGCGGCAACTACCGCAAGCTGAAGCTGTCCCGTATCGCCGTGCGCGACCTGGCCTCGATGGGCCAGATCCCGGGCATGGTCAAGGCCAGCTGGTAGGAACAAGGGAGCACTACAGATGTCGATGACCGATCCCTTGGGCGATATGCTCACCCGCATCCGCAACGGACAGCAGGCACGCAAGCCGACCATAGAGGCTCCGGCCTCGAGGCTGCGCGCTTCGGTGCTGGACGTGCTGCAGCGGGAGGGTTATATCCGCGGCTACTCCGAACATCAGGTGCGCGACGGGGTGCGGGAGTTCACCATCGAACTCAAGTACCAGGAAGGCGCCCCGGTGATCCAGCGGATCACCCGCGTCTCGACGCCGGGTCGCCGGGTCTACTCCAAGATCAAGGACCTGCCGCGGGTCTACAACGGGCTGGGTATTTCCATCCTGTCCACGCCGCGGGGCGTGCTCTCGGATGCCGAGGCGCGCGAGCAGAACGTGGGCGGCGAAGTGCTGTGCCAGGTCTTTTGACCGGGTGCGGTGGGTGAAAGGATAGGGCAGGAACCATGTCGCGCATCGGCAAGCACCCCGTGAAGATCCCCGGCGGCGTGACCGTCGAGGTCAGGGGCAACACAGTCGCCGTGAAGGGCAAGCAGGGCGAACTCGCCCACGCCTTCAACGACGACGTCGAAATCACCAGCGGCAGCGGCGAGGTGATCGTCAAGCCGCGCACCGACTCGTTGCGTTCCCGCAAGATGTGGGGAACTGCGCGCGCCGTGATCGGGAATATGGTCAAGGGCGTCAACGACGGCTTCACCCGCAACCTGGACATCAACGGCGTTGGCTACCGCGCCGCGATGCAGGGCAAGGACCTGGTGCTGCAACTCGGCTACAGCCACGAGGTACGCTATCCGGTTCCGGCCGGCCTGACCATCGTCTGCCCGGACCAGACCCATATCGTCATCAAGGGTGCCGACAAGCAGAAGGTGGGACAGGCGGCGGCGGAAATCCGCTCCTACCGCGGTCCCGAGCCCTACAAGGGCAAGGGCATCAAGTATGACGACGAGACGATCCTCCGCAAGGAAGGCAAGAAGAAGTAAGCCATGGCCAACGCGAATCAGCAGATCGAGCGCCGCAAGCGGCGCAACCGGTACAATCTCAAGCGCCGTGCCAATGAGCGGTTGCGCTTGACCGTGCACCGTTCCGGCAGGCACATCTACGCCCAGATCATCGACGATATGAAGGGCGTGACCCTGGCTGCCGCCAGTTCCATGGACAAGGAACTGCGCGCCAAGCTGAAGACCGGGGCCAACAAAGAGGCCGCCACCGAAGTCGGCAAGGCCATCGCGGCGCTTGCCGTGGCCGCCGGTATCAAGGAGGTCGCCTTCGATCGCGGCGCCTATCGCTTCCATGGCCGGGTCCAGGCCCTGGCTGATGCGGCCCGCGAGGCCGGTCTGTCGTTCTAAGGAGCTGAACCGATGTCGAATAACGAAGCCAACGCTCCCGGTTCCCGTCCGCCGCGCCAAGCGCGGGGTGGCCGGGGAGGCCGCGAGCCGCGCGAAGGCCGCGAGGGCCGCGAGGGCCGGGGGCGCCGCGACTCCCACGAGTCGCGCGATTCCCGCGACCGGGGGGGCGAGGGCGATGTCGAGCTGATCGACAAGCTGGTCCATATCAACCGCGTCGCCAAGGTGGTCAAGGGCGGTCGCCGCTTTTCGTTTGCCGCCCTGGTGGTGGTGGGCGACGGCAAGGGCCGGGTCGGCTTCGGTACGGGCAAGGCCCGTGAAGTGCCGGAAGCGATCCGCAAGGCCACCGATCGCGCCAAGCGCGCCATGGTCCGCATTCCGCTACGCGAGGGCCGCACGCTGCATCACGACGTTCAAGGCCGCTACGGCGCCGGCAAGGTGGTGGTGCGGGCGGCTCCGGCCGGTACCGGCATCATCGCCGGCGGTCCGATGCGTGCCGTCTTCGAGACGATGGGCGTGCAGGACGTGGTCGCCAAGTCGATCGGGTCCGCCAACGCCCACAACATGATCCGTGCCACCTTCGATGCGCTCGGCAACTGCATGTCGCCGCGCACCGTGGCGACCCGCCGCGGCAAGAAGGTGGGCGAGATCGTCTCGCGCCGGGGCGGCGGTGCCGCCGCCCAGGCCGCTGCCGCCAAGGAGTAAAGGCCATGGCCGCCAAGAAGACCGTAAAGGTGACTCAGGTGCACAGCCCCATCGGGCGGCGCAACGATCAGCGCGCCACCCTGATCGGGCTGGGGCTGAACAAGATGCACCGCACTCGCGAGCTGGAGGATACTCCGGCCGTGCGCGGTATGATCGAGAAGGTCAAGCACCTGCTGCGGGTCGAGCAGGCCGGCTGACTCCGGCAGGCTCCAGTCTAGGGATACCAAGGACATGAAACTCAATCAGCTTCGCGACAATCCGGGTGCCCGTGAGGCGCGCAAGCGCGTCGGCCGCGGTATCGGTTCCGGCCTGGGCAAGACATCGGGCAAGGGCCATAAGGGTCAAAAGGCCCGGTCCGGCGTGGCGTTGGCCGGCTTCGAAGGCGGTCAGATGCCCCTCTACCGCCGCCTGCCCAAGCGTGGCTTCAAGAATATCTTCGCCAAGGACTTCGCGGTGGTGAACACCGGCCGTCTGCAGCAGGCCGTCGACGACGGCCGTCTTGACGCCGGGAAGCCGGTGAACGCTTCCGTCTTGGCGGCAGCCGGGCTGGTCGGACGGGTCCGGGATGGCGTGCGCCTGCTGGCCAAGGGCGGCATCACGGCCAAATTGACCATCGAAGTCGCTGGGGCCTCCAAGGCGGCCGTCGCGGCGGTCGAAAAGGCTGGCGGGTCGGTCACGGTGATCGCGCCCAAGGCGACGGAAGAGCCTGCCGAGGGCAAGGCACCGGCCAAGAAGGCCAAAACCAAGTCCGGCAGCAAGGAATAACAGGTAACCATGGCTTCGGCAGCCGAGCAACTGGTCGCCAACCTGAACTTCGGAGCCTTTGCCAAGGCGACGGAGCTCAAGAAGCGGATCTGGTTCACCCTGGGGGCGTTGATCGTCTACCGGCTGGGTTCCTACGTGCCCTTGCCGGGGATCGATCCCGTCGTCCTGCAGGACGTGTTCAAGCAGAACGCGGGGGGCATCCTCGGCATGTTCGACATGATCGCCGGCGGCGCGCTCAGCCGCATGACGATCTTCGCATTGAACATCATGCCCTACATCTCCGCCTCCATCATCATGCAGCTGATGACCACCGTGTCGCCGTCGCTGGAATCGATGAAGAAGGAGGGCGAGGCGGGCCGTAAGAAGATCAACCAGTATACGCGTTACCTGACGGTGCTGATTACCGCCCTGCAGGCCTACGGCATCGCGGTAGGCCTGGAAGGCATGACATCGAGCCAGGGGGCGGCGGTCCCGGACCCCGGCATGTTCTTCCGCTTCGTCACCGTGATTACCCTGGTTGGGGGTACCTTGTTCCTGATGTGGCTGGGCGAGCAGATCACCGCCCGCGGCGTCGGCAACGGCACCTCGCTGATCATCTTCGCCGGCATCGTGGCCGGCCTGCCCGGCGCCTTGGCCGGGACCTTGGAGTTGGGCCGCACCGGCGCCCTGCACACGGCGTTGATCGTCGCCATGCTGATCGGCGCGGCAGCCGTGGTATTCTTCATCGTCTTCATGGAACGCGCCCAGCGCCGCATCATCGTTCAGTACCCGAAGCGGCAGCAGGGCAACAAGGTCTACGGCGGCGAAAGCTCCCACCTGCCCATGCGACTCAATACCTCGGGCGTGATCCCGCCGATTTTCGCCAGTTCCATCCTGCTGTTGCCCGTCACCGTGATCGGTTTCTCGGCGGGGCAGGGGCCGGAATGGCTGTCCACCGTCGCCGCCTATCTGGGCCGTGGCCACCCCGTCTATCTGGCGGTCTACGTACTGCTGATCGTCTTCTTCGCGTTCTTCTACACGGCGGTCGTTTTCAATCCCGTGGAGACTGCCGACAACTTGAAGAAGTACGGTGGCTTCGTGCCGGGAATCCGGCCGGGTAAGACGACGGCCGACTACCTGGACAAGGTGCTGACCCGCCTGACGGTGATCGGGGCCGGCTACCTGTCGATCGTCTGCATTCTGCCGGAATGGCTGATCTCGCAATTCTCGGTGCCGTTCTACTTCGGCGGCACGAGCCTGTTGATCGTCGTTTCAGTCACCATGGACACGGTCGCCCAGGTTCATTCGCACCTGCTCGCACACCAATATGAAGGCCTTATCAAGAAGTCGAAGCTGACCAAGGGCCGCAAGTAGGGACCTCGATTTAGGGAGCGCATTCACACCATGAAGATCATCCTCCTCGGCCCCCCCGGCGCGGGCAAGGGCACCCAGGCCAAGCGAATCCAGGACAAGTATGGCATGGTCCAGCTGTCTACCGGCGACATGCTGCGCGCCGAGGTCGCTTCGGGCAGCGAACTGGGTAAGCAAGCCAAGAGCATCATGGAATCGGGCGGCCTGGTTTCCGATGGCCTGATCATTTCCATGATCTCGGTCCGCATCGACCAGCCCGATTGCAAGAAGGGCTTCATCCTGGACGGTTTCCCGCGGACGGTTCCGCAAGCGGAAGCCCTGGACACCATGTTGCAAGACAAGGGGTACAAGCTCGATCACGTCGTTGAACTCAAGGTCAACGACGACGCCATGGTCGAACGCATTTGCGGCCGCTATACCTGCGGCAAATGCGGCAAGGGCTATCACGACAAGTTCGAGAAGCCGGCCAAGGAAGGCGTCTGCGACAAGTGCGGCAGCACCGACTTCGTCCGCCGCGCCGACGACAACGAGGCGACCGTCCGGTCGCGCCTGGAGGCCTATCACAAGCAGACCGCCCCCATCTCCGCCTACTACGGAAAGAAGGGCGTGCTGAAGGAAACCGACGGCATGGCGCCGATCGATGACGTGACCAAACAGCTCAACGCGATCCTCGGGTGACAGCGGGAAGGTTGACTTGGTTCGGTTTGTCCCTATAATCGCGCCTCTTCGGGGTCCCGGCGGGCACGATTATCGTTCAAAACCAAAGTCTAAGGAGTAGCAGCTTTGGCTCGAATCGCTGGCGTGAACATTCCTACCGTGAAGCGGGTGGAAATTGCGCTGACCTATATCTACGGAATCGGCCCGACCAAGGCGAAGGAGATCTGCGCCAAAGTCGGGATCCCGTCCCAGCGGCGAGTGAACCAACTCACCGAGGACGAGGTGATCCGTATCCGCGAGGTCATCGACAAGGAATATCAAGTGGAGGGCGACCTCCGGCGCGAGAAGGCGATGACCATCAAACGCCTGATGGACCTGGGATGCTACCGTGGTCTGCGGCATCGGCGCGGCTTGCCGGTGCGTGGACAGCGCACGCACACCAATGCCCGGACCCGCAAGGGGCCGGCCAAGCCGATCGCCGGCAAGAAGAAGGCCACCAAGTAGGAAGAGGTTACGATGGCCAAGGCAGTAGCCCAGCGCCCGCGGCGTCGCGAGCGCAAGAATATCGTGTCCGGCGTCGCGCATGTGAACGCGACGTTCAACAACACCATGATTACCATCGCCGATGCCCAAGGCAACACCATCGCCTGGTCTTCGGCCGGCAATCAGGGTTTCAAAGGGTCGCGCAAGTCGACTCCCTATGCCGCCCAGATGGCGGCCGAGGATGCCGGCCGCAAGGCGATGGAACACGGCATGAAGACTTTGGAAGTCGAGGTCAAGGGGCCGGGAGCGGGTCGCGAGTCCGCTTTGCGGGCGCTGCAATCCGTCGGCTTTAACATCACCGCGATCCGCGATGTGACTCCGGTGCCGCACAACGGCTGCCGGCCACGCAAGCGGCGGCGCGTCTGATCGCTTCGGGAGACCTTCGGGTCTCTCTTAATGGCGTCCGCCCCCTTCCGGGAGCGGGTGGATTTCGAGAGGCCCTTCGGGGCCTCATGGGCATTGATCGGGGCGTGAGGTCACTCTCGTGATTCAGAAGAACTGGCAGGACTTGATCAAACCCACCAAGCTGGAAGTCATTCCGGGGGCCGATCCCAAGCGGGCGGCCAAGGTGGTGGCGGAGCCGCTCGAGCGCGGGTTCGGTCTGACCCTGGGCAACGCGCTGCGCCGGGTGCTGCTGTCGTCGCTTCGCGGCGCGGCGGTGACGTCGATTCAGATCGACGGCGTGCTGCACGAGTTCTCGTCGATTCCGGGCGTCCGCGAGGACGTCACCGACATCGTCATGAACATCAAGTCCATGGCGCTCCGGATGAGCGGCGAGGGCCCCAAGCGCATTTCGCTGAAGGCTGAAGGTCCGGGCGAAGTCAAGGCCGGCATGATCGAATGCGGCCACGACATCGAGATCATGGACCCGGACTTGGTGCTCTGTACGCTGGACCGCGGCGCCCGCCTTTCGATGGAGCTGACCGTCAGCTCCGGCAAGGGGTACGTGCCGGCCTCCCAGAATCGTCCGGACGACGCGCCCATCGGCCTGATCCCGGTGGACTCGATCTTCTCGCCGGTCCGCAAGGTCGCCTACAAGGTCGACAATACCCGCGTCGGCCAGGTCACCGACCATGACAAACTGACGCTCGAAGTGGTGAGCAACGGCACCGTGACTCCCGAGGACGCCGTGGCTTTGGCCGCGCGCATTCTGCAGGATCAGTTGCAGCTCTTCATCAACTTCGAGGAGCCCTCCACCTTGTCGGCGGAGGAACGGCGCGAGGATCTTCCGTTCAACAAGAATCTGCTGCGCAAGGTCGACGAACTGGAACTGTCCGTCCGGTCGGCCAACTGCCTGAAGAACGACAACATCATCTATATCGGCGACTTGGTGCAGAAGACCGAGGCGGAGATGCTGCGTACGCCGAACTTCGGCCGCAAGTCGCTGAACGAGATCAAGGAGGTGCTGGGCGACATGGGCCTGCATCTCGGCATGGAAATTCCCAATTGGCCCCCCGACAACATCGAGGAACTGGCCAAGAAGCTGGAAGAACCCTACTGAACGACCAATACCGCCGTTCAAGGCGGGGTTTAAGGAGAGAAAGTCATGCGTCACGGTGTGAGCGGCCGCAAGCTGGGTGTCAAGACGCCCCATCGCAAGTCGATGCTGTCCAATATGACGGTGTCGCTGGTCAAGCACGAGCAGATCACCACCACCCTGCCGCGAGCCAAGGAGCTCAAGCGGGTGGCGGACCAGATAATCACGCTCGGCAAGCGGGGCGGGTTGCACTGCCGCCGCCAGGCCTTCGCCCTGCTGCGTGACGACGCGGCGGTCGCCAAGCTGTTCGGCGCGCTGGCCGAACGCTACAAGGAACGCAAGGGCGGCTATACCCGCGTCATCAAGGCGGGCTTTCGCCACGGCGACGCCGCGGCCATGGCGGTGATCGAACTGGTGGACCGCGATCCGGCCGCCAAGGGCGCCGAGGACAAGGCCCGGGCAGCCGCTGCCGAAGCCGCCGGCGACGCCGCCGCCTGACTTTTCGGCCCGATATCCGGAAATGGAAGGGCAGCCCGGCGGGCTGCCCTTTCCTTTTGGTGGTTCCTCGGGCTAGACTGACTTCCGGGGTGTGCGCATGTCGACGCGAGTCGTTGCCTGGTCGGATGATTTGAGCGTCGGCGTACGTGCCTTCGACCGCGACCACCGTGCCCTGACCGAACAACTAAACGAGATCGTGGTGGCGGCGGAAAGTGGCACCTCGCCCCGGGTTCTGGCCGATCTGGTGCGCAATCTTCTGGTCGGCACCGAAGAGCATTTCCGGCGCGAGGAGGCCTATCTACATCGTATCGGCTTTCCCGAGGCGGAATCCCATGCTGGCGAGCACCGCCGCCTGTTGTCGGAAATCGGCGCCTTGAAGGAAGGTACGGCGACTGTCGACGAGAGGGCGCTGGCGTTCCTGCGCCATTGGCTGATCGATCATATCGTCGATTTCGACAAGACCTACGCGGCCTGGGAGAAATCCGCGTGAGCCGGGACGACCTCCTAAAGGCCGAGCGGGATCGCTACTTGGCCTTTGCCTTCGCCTGGGCCGACCTGATCGTCGAGACCGAGGGGCGTCGGGTGGTTTTCGCGTCGGGTGCCTGCGAGCCCTTGCTTGGGCGGCGCGGCGCCGATCTGGCGGGCCAGCCCATCGAGGATCTGGTGGCTCCGGCCGATCGCCGGATGATCGAGGAGGTCTGCGACCTGTTGGAGCGTCACGGCCGGGTGGCCGAGACGGCTATCCGGCTGTGCGGTCCCGGTGGTACCCATCCCAAGGCGTCGCTGACGGGCCATGGCCTGAGCACCGGGGCCGGCAATCGCCTGTACCTCGCCTTTCGCACCTATCTCCGCTTCCCCGGCGGCCTGGACAAGGAGGTGGAGCGCCACGACGCCACCGGCCTCTATCGCGGCGACCGCTTTCATAATCTGGCATCGGCACGGCTGAAATCCCTGGCGGCGAGCGGCCAGCAGGCGGACGTCGCGCTGGTATCGGTGGACGGCCTGGATGGCCTGGTCGAGGGCCTGGGCGCAGAAGACCGGGAAGCCCTGATGGCCACCCTGGGCATGGTTATTCGGGCCAATTCGCTGGACGGCGATACCGCCGCCGCGGTTGCTCCGGACCGCTTCGCCCTGCTGACTCCCAAGGGCCAGGGCATCTCGGCCCTGGAACGGGAATTGGCCGATCTGGTGTCTGCGGCCGATCCGGACGGCACGGTGCAGGTTTCGGCGGCCACCGTGCCGGTAGGGGACGCGGGCTCGATCAGCGAGTCCGACTTGGCCAAGGGCCTTCTCTATACGCTGCAGAAGCTGCAATCGGCGGAGGGGGCGGCCAGCTTGCAGATACTCGCTTCGGGAATGAGCGGCATCGTCGACCAGACGGTCGGACAGATCGTCACCTTTCGCAAGTTGGTGGCGGAACGCCAGTTCGACGTGGCCCTGCAGCCGATCATCGGGCTGCGCGGTGGCGAGATCCATCATTTCGAGGCGCTTTGCCGCTTCCACGCCCTGGGCAAGGACGTTTCTCCCTATAAGGTCATCAACTTCGCCGAGGAAACCGGCCAGATCCACCAATTCGACATCGCCATGGCGGCCAAGGTGGTGGACTGGCTCGGCCAATTCCCGCGCAACAATGCCATGTACCGGGTCGCGGTCAACGTGTCGGGCTATTCCATCGGGCAGGAGGCCTACGTCGATGGCCTGTTCGCGCTGCTGGCGGCCAATTCCTGGACCGAGGGCAAGCTGAGCTTCGAGGTTACCGAGTCCTCGCGCATGAGCGACCTGGATGCGGCCAACACCTTCATCCAGCGGCTGCGGCGGGCGGGATACGAGGTCTGCCTGGACGACTTCGGGGCCGGGGCGGCCAGCTTCCAGTATCTGGCGAGCCTGGACGTGGATGTGGTCAAACTGGACGGCAGCGCGGTGAAGAACGCGCAGAAGGCCGACAAGGGGCGCGCCTTTCTCTCGGCTCTCTGCGAGCTTTGCCGACGCCTTGGGGTCGACACGGTGGCCGAGATGGTGGACAGCCGCGACTCCCTGGACTTCGTGCGCGACTGTGGCTGCGACTACGTGCAGGGCTGGCTGTTCGGCAAGCCCTCCACCGAGGTCAAGGACTTCCTGCCTTACCAGAATCGCGAACTCCTGATGCGGAAGCGATAGGCTGGCACGCCGGGTATCGCCCGCGACCCCTTTGACAAGCGGCGCCGGGCGACTAAATAAGGGATCGGCAAGCAAGGAGAACGTCCCATGACCGAAGCCAGCGGCATAATCCGTGTCAGCGAAAGCGCCGGCCGGCGCATCGCCGAACTCAAGGAGATGGAAGGTAAGGCCGGACTGATGTTGCGCATCACGGTCTCGGGCGGCGGCTGCGCCGGTTTCCAGTACGGCTTTTCCCTGGATGAGAACCGCAACGCCGAAGACGTGGTTTTCGAGGACCAGGGCGTCGGCGTTGTGGTCGACGAAACCTCCCTGGGCCTGCTCTCGGGCTCGGAACTCGACTTCGTCGAGGACCTGATGGGGGCCTACTTCACCCTCAAGAACCCCAACGCCACATCGACCTGCGGCTGCGGTTCCTCCTTCAGCGTCTGATCCAACTGATGGGCGGTTGCGACGGTCGCTTGCATTGACAGACGGGCTCCCCCCTTCTATCTCTCTTGACGCCCGGCGGCGGGGGAATTCGCGACCGCCGGCCTCGCCCGAGAGTTTCCCGAAGGATCGCCCATGTTCTCCGCCATCTTCCGTCGGCTGTTCGGTTCCGCCAACGAGCGTTTCGTCAAGCGTCTGCGTGGCACCGTCGAGGCCATCAACGCCCTGGAGCCGGACCTGGAGAAGCTCTCCGACGACGAAATCCGCGGCCGCACGGCGTGGTTCAAGGGCCGGCTGGAGAACGGGGAGGCTCTGGACGACCTGCTCGTCGAGGCCTTCGCCACCGTGCGCGAGGCGGCCAAGCGCACTCTCGGCCAGCGCCATTTCGACGTCCAGATGGTCGGCGGAATCGTCCTGCATCGGGGCATGATCTCCGAGATGCGGACCGGTGAAGGCAAGACCCTCGTCGCGACACTGCCGGTCTACCTGAATGCCTTGTCGGGCCAGGGCTGGATGGGTGCCGTCTACCGGTTCCTGGGGCTTTCGGTCGGCTGCATCGTGCACGAACTGGACGACGTCGAACGCCAAGCCGCCTACAACGCCGACATCACCTACGGCACCAACAACGAATTCGGCTTCGACTACCTGCGCGACAACATGAAGTTCTCGTTCGAGCAGATGGTTCAGCGCAGCTTCAACTACGCCATCGTCGACGAGGTGGACTCGATCCTGATCGACGAGGCGCGCACGCCGCTCATCATCTCGGGCCCGGCCGAGGATTCCTCGGAACTCTACGCCGCCATCGACAAGCTGATCCCCATGCTGGCACCGTCCGACTTCGAGAAGGACGAGAAGATGCGCGCCGCCACCTTCACCGAAACCGGCACCGAGACGCTCGACCGTCTGCTGCGCGAGGCGGGGCTGCTACGGGAGGGGGGGCTCTACGATCTCAAGAACGTCTCCCTGGTGCACCACGCCAATCAGGCCCTGCGCGCCCACAAGCTGTTCACCCGTGACGTGGACTATCTGGTCAAGGACGACCGGGTGGTGATCATCGACGAATTCACCGGGCGCATGATGGAAGGCCGCCGCTATTCGGAAGGTCTGCACCAAGCCCTGGAAGCCAAGGAAGGCGTCTCGATCCAGCACGAGAATCAGACGTTGGCCTCCATCACTTTCCAGAATTACTTCCGCCTCTATCCCAAGCTGGCGGGCATGACCGGCACGGCGATGACCGAGGCCGGAGAGTTCCTGGAAATCTACAACCTCGAGGTCGTCGACGTCCCGACCAACGTCGATTGCGTCCGTAAGGACGCCGACGACGAAGTCTACCGCAGCGCCCGCGAGAAGCACGAGGCCATCATCAAGCTGGTGGAGGAATGCCGGGAGCGCCGGCAGCCGGTGCTGGTCGGTACGGTCAGCATCGAGAAGTCGGAATTGCTGTCGGAGATGCTGAAGGCCCGGAAGGTACCGCACAAGGTGCTGAACGCCCGCTACCACGAACAGGAAGCTGCCATCGTCGCCCAGGCGGGCCAGGCCGGCGCCGTCACCATCGCCACCAACATGGCCGGCCGCGGCACGGACATCCAGTTGGGCGGCAACGCCGACATGCGCATCCGCAACGAACTGGGCGGGTCGCCCGACCCGGCGGAAGCCCAACGTATCCGCGACGAGGTGGCGGCGGCCCGGCAGACCGTCATGGAGGCTGGCGGGCTCTACATCGTCGGCACCGAACGCCACGAAAGCCGCCGCATCGACAACCAGTTGCGCGGCCGCGCCGGGCGCCAGGGCGATCCGGGCGCTTCCAAGTTCTTCCTGTCGCTGGAAGACGACCTGATGCGTATCTTCGGGTCCGAACGTATCGATTCCATGTTGCAGAGGCTGGGCATCGAGGATGGCGAGGCCATCGTCCATCCTTGGGTCAACAAGGCCCTGGAAAAGGCCCAGCAGAAGGTCGAAGCGCGCAACTTCGACATCCGCAAGAACCTGTTGAAGTTCGATGACGTGATGAACGATCAGCGCAAGGTGATCTATGAACAGCGCCGCGAACTGATGGTCACCGAGGACGTGTCCGAGGAAATCGTCGACATGCGTCACGAAGTCGTCGAGGGCATGGTGACGCGCTGCATTCCCGAACGGGCCTACGCCGAGCAATGGAACATGGATGCCTTGCACGAAGAGGTCCTGCGCGTGCTGGGGCTCGACGTGCCGGTGCACGCCTGGGCGAAGGAAGAGGGCATCGCGGACAAGGAGATCCGCGAGCGTCTCAAGGACGCCTCCGACCGCAAGATGGCGGAAAAGGCCGTCACCTATGGCACCGACATCTGGCGCCAAGTGGAAAAGAGCCTGCTGCTGCAGGTCCTGGACCAGATGTGGAAGGACCACCTGCTGACCTTGGACCATCTGCGCCAGGGCATAGGCTTGCGGGCCTACGGCCAGCGCGATCCCTTGAACGAGTACAAGCGCGAAGCCTTCGATCTGTTCGAGATCATGCTGCAGAACCTGCGCGAGCGCATTACCGGTCTGCTCGCCCATGTGGAACTGCGGGACTCGCCGACCGAGGAGGAACTGTTCGGCACTCCGGAACGCGAGATGATCGAGACCCGTGAGGACCCGGCCTTCCACAGCCACGCCTCCACCGAGTCCGAAGTCGGCGCCGGGGCGGCTTCAGCCCCGTTGCGGTCCCGCCAAGCCGGGGCCGGCGTGGACCCCAAGGACCCGGCAACCTGGGGGCGGGTATCGCGCAATTCGGCCTGTCCTTGCGGGTCGGGCAGGAAATACAAGCACTGCCACGGCGCCGCCGGCTGATTTCCTTCGCTTCGGCGGGCGCCCAGATCGATCGTCCGTCCGGACGGCGACGGGGAGGAGTGGGGCCGCGATGGGAATGGTCTCTTGGGAGCAACGGGCGTGACGGATGCCGGGGCATCTCTTCGCCGCGGTATCGGCGTTCGTCTGCTGGTCCGCATCCTGCTGGTCAGTTCCTTGGTCACCCTCATCCTGACCGCGACCCAGTTGTTCATCGACTACCGGCGCGACGTCTCGGACATCGAGGACCGCTTGGCCGAGGTCGAGCAGGGCCATCTGGGCAGTATCGGCCGCAGCCTGTGGAACGTGGATGCCGAACAACTGCGGCTGCAACTCGAAGGGCTGCTCCGCCTGCCCGACATGCAGGCCCTGGAGGTGCGCGAGACCCCGGCGCAGGCCGGCCGTCCCCTGGTCGTCTCGGTCGGTCGGCCCCTCGACCATCGCACCATCCGCCGCCAGTATCCCATCGTGCACGAAGACCGGGATGGGCCGCGTACCCTCGGCATCCTGACCGTCGATGCCACCCTGCACGGCGTTTACGTCCGATTGGTCGACCGTGCCCTGGTCATCCTGGTGTCGCAGGGGATCAAGACCTTCGTGGTGTCCATGTTCATCCTGTTCATGGTCCATCGCTTGGTTACCCGCCATCTGGCGGCCATCGCCCGCCACCTGGATCGCTACGACCTGCGCCACGGGACGGCGCCGGCCCTGGTCTTGGAGCGTCATCGGGCGGCCGTGGGGGAGGATGAACTGGGCCAGGTGGTCGATGCCTTCAACGCCATGCAGGGCCGTCTGGAGGAAGCCTACCGGGAACAGCGGCGGCGCGAGGACGACCTGCGGCGCGCGGTGGACGAACTCACCCGCAGCAACGTCGAGTTGAAGCGCTTCGCCTACGTCGCCTCCCACGATCTCCAGGAGCCTTTGCGCACCATTTCCATTTACAGCCAGCGCCTGCAGCAGGAATGCCTGGGCGACAAGGAAGGCGAGGCGCAGGGCTACCTGGACTTCGTGGTCGGAGCGGCAAAGCGGATGCACAATCTGATCCGCGACCTCGTCTCCTATTCCAGCATCGCCGACAATGACACGCCCTTCGATGCCGTGGAATCGATGGAAGCCTGTCACGCCGCCGCCCAGAGCCTCTCGGAGACCATCCTGGAGACCCAGGCGGTGCTCGATGTCGGATCGCTGCCGCGGGTACGCGCCGACCGGGTGCAACTGGTCCAGGTCTTCCACAACCTGATCGGCAACGCGCTCAAGTTCCACCGGCCGGGCTTGCGGCCTCATATCGCGGTGCGGGCCGAGGAAGCGAACGGCGAATGGATCTTCTCGGTGGCCGACAACGGCATCGGCCTCGCAGACTCGAACCAGGACGTGTTCGCCATCTTCCGCCGCCTGCACACGGCCCATGCCTACCCCGGCACCGGCATCGGCCTTGCCGTCTGCAAACGGATCGTCGAACGCCACGGCGGACGCATTTGGGCGGAAGCCAATCCGGGCGGCGGCAGCGTTTTCCGCTTCACGCTGCCGGCCGCGGCCTGTTAGCGCCGCAACAGGAACACCGCCTGTTCGCCCAGCAGGTTGGCGGACCGGGAGCCGGGGCCGATGATGCGGCGCGCTCCGGTGCGGTCGAGCGCGATGCTGCGCTCGATGACGATGCCCATCTCGCGGCAGGTCGTCACGAAATCCTTGATGGTGCAGAAGTGGATGTTGGGGGTGTCGTGCCACTGGTAGGGCAGGGACTCGTTCACCGGCATCCGGCCATGGGTCAGCAGATGCAGCCGGATACGCCAGTAGCCGAAGTTGGGGAAGGATATGATGGCGTGGCGGCCGATGCGGACCAGATGCCCCAGGACGTCCTTGGGCTGGAACATGGCCTGGAGCGTCTGGCTGAGCACCACGTAGTCGAAGGCGTGGTCCGGGTAGTATTTCAGGTCGGTGTCGGCGTCGCCCTGGATCACCGACAGGCCCGACGAGACGCATTCCTTCACCCCGTCGGTGGACAGTTCGATGCCGCGGGCGTCGACGCGCAAAAAGGTGGACAGGTACTCCAGCAAGGTGCCGTCGCCGCAGCCCACGTCCAGCACGCGGGAGCCGGGCTCGATCATGTCGGCGATGATCTGCAGGTCGACGCGGATCGCCTTGCGGTGGTGGTCGGAATTCATTCGTGCCTCCGCGGCAGCCCGCGCTTTTCCGCCGCGCCTTCCAGGAATCCGGACAGCACCCGGTGGAATTCGGGCTCGTCCAGCAGGAAGGCGTCGTGGCCGCGGTCGGAAACGATCTCGGCGAAGCTGACGTTGGCCGCCACCGAATTCAGGGCCTGGACGATCTGGCGGCTTTCGGCGGTGGGGTAGAGCCAGTCGCTGGTGAAGGACAGAACGCAGAAGCGGGTCTTGGTGTTGCGGAAGACTTCGGGCAGCATGCCCCCGGTCCGTGCCGCCAAGTCGAAGTAGTCCATGGCCCGCGTGATGTAGAGGTACGAATTGGCGTCGAATCGGTCGACGAAGGTCGATCCCTGATGGCGCAGATAGCTTTCCACCTGGAAGTCGGCGTCGAATCCGAAGGTGATGGCGTCGCGGTTCTGCAGGCGGCGACCGAACTTGCGGGTCAGCGAGGCTTCCGACAGATAGGTGATGTGTGCCGCCATGCGCGCCACCGCCAAACCCCGGTGCGGGCGGGTGTCCTGGTTCAGGTAGTCGCCATCCCGCCAGTCCGGGTCCGCCATGATGGCTTGGCGGCCCACTTCGTGGAAGGCGATGTTCTGCGCCGAATGCAGGGCGGCGGTGGCGATGGGCACTGCGGCGAAGACCCGTTCGGGGTAGGATGCCGCCCATTCGAGCACCTGCATGCCGCCCATGGACCCGCCGATCACCGCGAACAACTGGTCGATGCCCAGGTGGTCGACCAGCACGGCCTGCAGCCGTACCATGTCGCCGATGGTGATGACGGGGAAATCCAGGCCCCAGGGCTTGCCTGACGCGGGATTGATCTCCTTCGGCCCGGTGGTTCCCATGCAGCCGCCCAGGATGTTGGCGCAAACGATGAAATAGCGTTCCGTGTCGACGATCCGCCCGGGGCCGATCACTTCCTCCCACCAGCCCGGCTTGCCGGTCACCGGGTGGACGTCGGCAACGAACTGGTCGCCGGTCAGGGCGTGGCAGACCAGGATGGCGTTGCTCCGGTCCGCGTTGAGTTCTCCGTAGGTGCGGTAGGCGACCCGGATGTCGCGCATCTCGGTGCCGCTGTCCAGGCGCAATGGACGGTCCGTGCCCAAGGTGACATATTGGCAAGGCAGGACGCTGGTATCGATGGTCGGGCAGGCGTTGGCGCTCATGGGTTCTACATAGCAGGAAAGACGGGAAAAGGCGTCAAGGTTTTCTTTGCTTTTGATCGGGCCTGCCGCTATCACTGGCGGTCGCCTTGCCCCCGGGGTTTGTATCATGACGACGACCGAGAAAAAGCCAGCCACGCCGCGCAAGCGCAAGGGTCCCGCCAGCCTGGAGAGCCTGCGCCAGCGCATCGACGCCATCGACGACCAGATCCATGACCTCATCATGGAACGGACCCGCATCGTCGAAAGCGTGCGCGACCTGAAGCAGGGCGACCGGATCAAGATCCGGCCGGCCCGCGAGGACCAGATCGTCTGTCGTCTGGTCGCCCGTCACCGCGGCCACTTTCCCAAGGCCGAGTTGGTGCGCATGTGGCGCGAGATGATCGTCGCCACCCTTGGTTTCGAAGGACCCTTCTCGGTGGCCGTCTACATGGCCGGCGATTCTTCCGCCGCCTGGGACTTGGCGCGCGACTATTACGGCAGCTACACGCCGATGACGGCGCACACCTCGTTCCACCGGGTGATCGAGGCCGTGCGCACCCAGGAGTCCACGGTCGGCGTATTGCCCTTGCCGCGCCAGGACGACACCAATCCCTGGTGGCGCCATCTGGCCACCCCTAGCGCCGACGCGCCGCGCATCATCGCCCGTCTGCCTTTTTCCGGCATGGGCAACGCCCGGGGCGGCGACCGCATGGAAGCCCTGGTGATCTGCCCCATCGACCGCCAGCCCACAGGCCGCGACCGCTCCTTCCTGGTCTTCGAGACCAAGGAGGAAGTGCGCGGCGGTCGCTTCGGCGAGGCCCTCACCGGGGCCGGATTCGAACCGACCTTCCTGGATACCTGGCACGACGTTCACATCCCCGGCGTCTTCCTGACCCTGGTGGAGGTGAAGGGCTACGTGGCCGGCGACGACCAACGCCTCGTCCGTTGCTGCGCCTTCCTGGGCAAGCCGGTCAGCCGCACCCTGCTGCTGGGCGGCTACGCCGAACCCCTGACCGCCGAAGAACTCGCCCCCGTTCCCGAAGGAGCCTGACCCCATGCGCCTGCCCGAGCCCCGTCCCGGCATCATGAAGATCAATCCCTATGTCGGCGGCGAGTCCGAACTGGCGGGGTTCAAGAGGGTCATCAAACTGGCCTCCAACGAGGGCGCCTTCGGCCCCAGCCCCAAGGCGATGAAGGCCTTCGAGGCCATGTCGGCCGACCTGCACCGCTATCCAGACGGCGGTTGCACCAAGCTGCGCCAAGCCCTTGGCGACCGCTGGGGACTGGACGCGGCCCGCATCGTCTGCGGCGCCGGTTCCGACGAACTGCTGGGCCTTCTGGCCCGCGCCTATGCCGGCCCCGGCGACGAGGTGGTCTACAGCGAGCACGGTTTCCTGATGTATCCCATCGCCGCCCTGACCGCGGGCGCCACCCCGGTGGCGGCGCCGGAAAGGGACTTGGCGGCCGACGTGGACGAAATTCTCGGTAAGGTCAACGAACGGACCCGCATCGTCTATATCGCCAATCCCAACAATCCCACCGGCACCTACCTGACGAAGGCCGAGATGGCCCGCCTGCGCCAGGGACTGCCCGAACAGGTGCTGCTGGTGATCGACGCCGCCTATACCGAATTCGTCGAGCGCGACGATTATTCGCCGGGCAACGATCTGGTGGACGCGGGCGGAAACACGGTGGTCACTCGTACCTTCTCGAAGATCTATGCCCTGGGCGGCTTGCGCCTGGGCTGGGCCTACTGCCCGCCCAACGTGGCCGACGTGCTGAACCGGGTGCGCAATCCCTTCAACGTACCTTCGCCCGCCCAGGTGGCGGGCCTCGCCGCCCTGGCGGACGAGGACTTCGTCGACAAGGCCCGCCGACACAACGCCGTCTGGCTGCGCTGGACCACGGACGAGTTGCGCAAGATCGGCTTGGACGTTCCGGAAAGCCTAGGCAACTTCGTGCTCGCCCGCTTCCCGACGGCCGCCGGCAGGACGGCGCTGGACGCCGACGCCTTCTTGCGCTCCAAGGGGATCATCGCGCGCCGCATGGCGGGCTACGGGCTGCCCGAATCGCTACGCATCTCCATCGGCTACGAAGACGAAATGACCGCCTGCGTCGATGCGCTGAAGGAGTTCATGGCGAAATGATCTTCGCGAAGGTCGCCTTGATCGGCATCGGGCTGATCGGCTCGTCGCTGGCGCGCCGGATGCGCAAGGATGGGCTGGCCGGCCATGTTGCCGTTTCCACCCGCAGCCGGGAGACCCTGGACAAGGCGCGCGGCCTGGGGCTGGGCGATTCCTACAGCCCCGATCCGGCGGAAGCGGCCAGAGATGCCGATCTGGTGGTGCTCTGCACCCCCATGGGAGTGTTCGCCAAGGTGGCTGAAGCCATCGCTCCCGTCCTCAAGCCCGGCGCCATCGTCACCGACGTGGGCTCGACCAAGCAGTCGGTGATCGACGAAGTCAAGCCGCTGCTGCCGGCCGGCGTGCATCTGGTGCCCGGCCATCCGGTGGCGGGCACGGAACATTCGGGCCCCGAAGCCGGGTTCGACAGCCTGTTCGAGGGCCGCTGGTGCATTCTCACACCCGAGGCGGAAACCGACCGGGCGGCGGTCGACAAGGTGGCCGAACTCTGGCGAAGCTGCGGCAGCATGGTGGAATTCATGGACGCCCGTCACCACGATCTGGTGCTGGCCATCACCTCGCACCTGCCGCATCTGATCGCCTATACCATCGTCGATACCGCGACCTTCCTGGCCGGCGACCTGCAGCAGGAAGTCATCAAGTTCTCGGCCGGCGGCTTTCGCGACTTCACCCGCATCGCGGCTTCCGACCCCGTGATGTGGCGCGATATCTTCCTCAAGAACCGGGAAGCGGTGCTGGAAGTCCTGCAGCGCTTCAATGAGGACCTGACCGCCCTGCAGCGCGCCATCCGGCGCGGCGAGGGCGATACCTTGCACGAGGCCTTCGTCCGCGCCCGCGCCATCCGCCGCGGCGTCATCGACGCCAAGCAGGCTTGATTAGAGGGGAAGGCGGAAAACCCCGTCCAAGGGCTCGGCCAGCAACAGCCAGGTCCCGCCGATGGCTCCCGCCAGGGCCACGCCCATCTTGGCGAAGACCAGCCAACTGCGCGAGCGGGTGGCGTCCTCGGCCACGATGTCGCGGATTTCCATGAAGGGCACCGGGGCGCGGCGGTACCAGCCGGTCACGGTGACGCGCCGGCCCTGGAATTTCTCGGCCCGGAAGAAGCCGAACAGGGCTTCCCAGATGGCCAAGGGCTGGCGGAAGTCGAGGAACAGGATGCCCGTGCCGTCGTCGACGACGAAATCCTCGCTCAGGATGTAGCCGGGCACGCCGCGCCCGACGATGGTTCCGGTCAGGGTGCAGGGGACGGGGCGTACCGCCGACACCTTCACCGCCTTGAGCAGGGCGGCGACGCTGGACTCGGGAAAGAAGCGGTCGCGGTACATGAACAGCAGCTGTCCGACGTAGGCCATGGCCCAGGCGATGGCGGCCAGGCCCAGCAGATGGTTGGGGTCGCCCCGGCCGCCGCCGGCCCAGAGCATGGCGGCGGGCGGGACCAGCAACGCCACCGCCGGCGCCAGGTAGACCAGCAGGTCGACCAGGAATTCGTCCCAGTAGGACTCGGGCTGGCGTTCGTCGAAGACCACATAGGGTTCCTGGCCCAGGTGCCGGGCCTGGTCCGACAGGTGCAGCAGCCGCTTGGCGGTCAGGGGGTGGGTGGAATTCAGTTCGAACCAAGTGGCCCAGGGGTTCCACAGGTCCCAGCGCATGGCCCCGGCCAGAAGTTCCGGGTCCACGGGGTTGCGGCCCCGCGCCGCCTTGGGGTTGTAGGCGGCCAGGGCCAGGCCGCGGGCGGTGCCGGCATCGAAGATGCCGAGCGCCCCGACGGCTTCCAGGCGCGGATTGCGTTGCGGGGCTTTTTCGTCGGCGGCGGCGCGCGGCTCCTGCCCGGCCAGGCCGTAGGCGATCTTGACCAGTGCGGAAGCGAGCGCCCCCGGATTGCCCGTCGCCTCGCCGCCGAAGCGGTCGGCGTAGTACTCGCGGGTCCGCGACAGCCAGAGCACCAAGTATTCGCTGACGATATAGAGCAGGTAGGCGCCGACCGCCACCGCCAGCCGGGGGCCGGATTCCTTGCTGTTGCCCTTCATGCGGATCAGGGCGCGGTAGAGGGAATAGAGGAACAGCGGCACCAGTTGCGCCACGGTCATCAAAGCCATGTCCCAATGGACCGCGTGGCCGACCTCGTGGGCGACGACGCCTTCCAGTTCCTCCGGCTCCAGCCGTTCGATCAGGCCTTCCGAGATCACGATGCGGGCGTTCCGGGGCGTGTGGCCGTAGGTGAAGGCCTGGGGGGCGCCGTCGGCGATCAAGCCCATTCGCGGCACGGGGATGCCCTTTTCGTGGCAGAGCTTGCGCAGGAAAGCCTGCAAATGGGGGGGCAGGGCGTCCAGTTCGACCCAGGTCAGGCTGTAGAGCCAACGCAGGCTGATATCCATCAGCCACGGCCCGATCAGGAAATGGAACAGCGACGCGAGTCCCCCCGCCGCCAGGATCGGCCAGGTCGGGATGTCGGCGACCAGGGAGACGGCGATCAGGATCGCCGTCAGCATGCCGTAAAGGGTGCCCAAGGTCGCGACGGCGCGCAGCCCCAGGTTGGGCAGGGGCAGCAGGCCCTTGATCCGTCCGAAGGCCTGGCGGCGGGGACGGTCGGGCTCCAGCCCCGTCACGCCTTCCAGTTCTCCCTTGTCCAGCCACAGGCCGCCCGAGTGGGTGCAGAATTCCAGCTTCGGCCCGCCCGGATAGTCGAATTCCTGCATGGGCTTGCCGGAACGGGGCGACAGCCGGTCCGAGGCGCGGGACTGGGCGAGGCCGGCCCGCAGGCGTTCGGATACCGCCTTGGCATCCTTGGCGAACAGGAAGATCTCGCCCTTGTCCAGCCACGTCCCGCCGCAGGACGGACAGACGTCCACCTCGACGCCCCGGCGGGCGAGTTGGGGTTGCAGCGTGACGGATTCGCAGGCAGGACAATCCATGGTCACTCCTCCGGCTTGGAAGGAAGCTCCCGCGCCGCCAGGTGGATCATGTAGTCGGCGATATCGGCGGCCTTGGGATTGACTAGCTTGAGCTGTTCGTTGGCCAGGCTCATTTGCAACAGCATGTGGTTTTCCACATTGGCCAGCTTGATGCTGAACAGCCCGCGTTCGCCCTTGAGGCGCGGGTAGTAGGTGGGGTCGACCATCTTCTCGCGGCGCGCCACCTTGGCGATCAGCGCGGATTCGTCGGTCGCGTCGGTCTCGGCCTTGCGCGCCAGCTTCCAGTCGGTCGCCCCGGCGAAGTTCCCGTCGTTCAGCGCCTTCACGGCCTCGTCGGCCTTGCCGTCGGTCAGCCCGACCTTGTACAGGTGCTTGCCGATCCCCACGTCGCCGCCCCACTTGCCGGCCGCCTTGCTGGTCGCCACGAAAAGCGTCGCCATGGTCTTCTCCCTTCGCAATGTTCCCCATGCTATAAGGCCTCCCCCATGACGCCGCAAGACATCCAGGCCCGCGTGCTATTCCAAGACCCGCTTGTCGTGATCCTCGACAAGCCCGCCGGGTTGCCGGTGCATCCGGGCCCCGGCGGCGGGGAGAACCTGGAACAGTTCTTCGACGCGCTCCGCTTCGGCCTGCCGCGTCCGCCGGCGCTTGCCCACCGTCTGGATCGCGATACCAGCGGCTGCCTGGTTCTGGGCCGTCACCACAAGGCGCTGCGCAAGCTGGGCAAGCTGTTTTCCTCCGGCCGGGTGGAAAAGACCTACTGGGCGGTGGTGATCGGCGGCCCCCCGGCGGCCGAAGGGCGTATCGACCTGGCGCTCAAGAAGCTGACACCCAAGCGCGGCTGGAAGATGGTCGTCGCCGCCGACGGCCAGACGGCGGTCACCGACTACCGGGTTCTGGGTGCGGGCATGGGGCTGTCCTGGCTGGAACTGAAGCCCCGCACCGGCCGCACTCACCAGATCCGCGTTCATTGCCAGGCCATGGGCTGCCCGGTGCTGGGGGACGCGGTCTACGGCGGCACCGAGGGCGCGGCGGCCACGCCCCTGCATCTACACGCCCGGTCCATCTCCCTGCCGCTCTACACCGACAGGCCTCCCGTCGCCGCCGAAGCCCCGCCCCCCCTGCACATGCGTACCGCGCTGAAAGCCTGCGGGTGGCGGGGGTAAGCGGCGGGCGCCTCAGGGGCACCAGGACTGGCGGCCCCCTCCATCGGCCACCGCGGCCAGCACCCGCCCGCCGTATTTGTCGGCAGCCACCGCCGCCAGCCGGACTTCGGCTCCCGCCAGGGCGGCCAGGCGGTCGCGGGCCCGACTGATTGAGGGATGGTCGTCGATCCTTCCGCGCCGGGCTGTGTCCGCAGGCAGTATTTCTCCCGTTGACGGGTTGGTGAGGATGTCGCGCCTCCCCACCTCTATGTGGAACATATTGACAACAGACCGCAATGTTCTTATGGTGCTCCTTGTCGTGCGCCACATCTGGTGCACGAAGGGTTGACGCTACAACCCTAAAGAGGGATGCTGCCGAGGTCCGCGGATATCCGCGGAGTACTGACAACCACCGCGGATTCCCGCAGGGAGACTCGGCCCATGGGTAAGGACGGTAAGAACGCCAGGCGGATCACCACCACCTTCACTGTGGAGCAGCGCGAGGCGTTGGAGCGCATTTCGAAGGCGAACAAGGTCGAGATCGCTTGGCTGATCAAACGGGCGGTCGATGACCTCATAGAGAAGGCCGAGGGCGGCCCGCTACTGCCGTTCAAATGAACACGCTGGAGGGGAAAATGCGCAGCGTCGAGCTATTCAGTGGTTGCGGTGGTTTGGCGCTTGGCACGGCCCGCGCCGGCTTCGAGCACGCCAAGATGGTGGAGTGGAACGCCGACGCCTGCGCCACGCTGGAGCACAACAAGGCCAGAGGGGTTGAACACGCCCGCGACTGGCCCTTCGTCCAGGGCGACGTGCGCGCCATCGATTGGTCCGAGATCGGCGGGGAAGTCTGGCTGGCCGCTGGAGGCCCCCCTTGCCAACCGTTCTCGATCGGCGGCAAGCACAAGGGCGACAACGACGCCCGCGACATGTGGCCCGAAGCCATCCGATCCGTGCGCGAATTGCGCCCGCGCGCCTTCCTGTTCGAAAACGTCCGAGGGCTTGCCCGTCCGGCCTTCGCCGACTACCTGGCCTGGATCAAGGCCCATCTCGCGGTTCCCGGCCTGACGCGTCGCGAGGGCGAGGAACACGCCGCCCACTTGGCGCGTCTCGTCAAGGCCCCAGCCGAGTACGACGTGATCGTGGTCAAGGTCAACGCTGCGGACTACGGCGCAGCCCAGAAGCGACATCGCGTGGTGGTGGCCGGCGTTCGGCGCGACCTCGGCATTAACCTGGAGGAGCCCACCCCCACCCATTCCCGTGATCGCCTCCTTTGGGACCAGTGGATTTCGGGAGAATATTGGGAGCGGCACGGGATGCGGATGCCGGCCGCCGGCCCCCAGGCCGACGCTGACCGTCGCGCCGTAGCGCGCATGCGCTCCAACAACCAGCGGCCTAAGGAGGCCGCGTGGAGAACCGTTCGGGACACGATCACCAACCTGGGCGAGCCGAACGGGCTGAACAACCATGTTCGGCAGGACGGCGCCAAGGTCTATCCTGGCCATACCGGCAGCCCGTTGGACGAGCCGGCCAAGGCGCTCAAGGCGGGGGACCATGGTGTACCTGGCGGCGAAAACATGATGGTCCGGGACGACGGTTCGGTGCGGTATTTCACCATTCGGGAGGCCGCGCGCCTGCAAGGCTTGCCCGACCACTGGTCGTTCCTGTCTTCGTGGAGCGAGAGCATGCGGCAGCTCGGCAACGCCGTTCCGGTGGAACTGGCCCAATCCCTGGGCGAGTGGATGGCTCGGACCCTCGGTGACGCGCATCCGACACGGCGGGCGGCCTGATGGCCCGGCGTCCAAGGCCAGCCGGCGAAGTCGTAGTAGCCAGGATTCCAGGTTACGACGAATTCGAAATGGATGTCGTGCGCGTGCTGAAAGAGCAGTTGCCGATGTTTTTCGATGGCGTAGAGTCAGCGCCGCTGACGCGTGAACATGTGATGGCGATTCCGGAGCGAGCGAAGGGCGCCTACCTCCTGTTGCACCAGGGGCACCCCGTTTACGCCGGCAAGACCGACGCGCGGCACGGCTTCCGCGATCGCTTGGAAAGGCACTCGGACACCATCCAACATCGCATCGGCCTGGAGCCGGACGACATGACGTTCAAGGCGGTTCGCGTGATGGTGTTCTCCACGTTTGACGTCGAGGCGATCCTCATCGACGAGATGCGAGCGCGCGGAG
The DNA here is from genome assembly GCA_039908345.1 of Magnetospirillum sp. WYHS-4. Classification (NCBI taxonomy): domain Bacteria; kingdom Pseudomonadati; phylum Pseudomonadota; class Alphaproteobacteria; order Rhodospirillales; family Rhodospirillaceae; genus Magnetospirillum; species Magnetospirillum sp. WYHS-4. The sequence goes on along the minus strand of JAMOBD010000063.1, from coordinate 1,690 downwards.
AACGGCAGCTCACATGGAACGACTCGGGGTTCGGTTCGAATGACCCGGGCCATAACCGCGAACGGCAGGAACCAGCCGACTTCGATCGAATGCACCCCGTGGACGTTGACAGGGAATTGGACGTCGTGCCGCCCGGCGACTACAGCGCCCACCAAGTTCTGCTGCTACTCAAAGAGAAGCTACCGTACCTGATTCGGTTCGAAACCGATCTTGTCCCCGGGCAGAATGGCAGGATGCGTCCAGCCGCCGCCAATGTTGGCCATTTTGAGCAACGGGAAAGCAGGTTGACCATTCCCACCGGTCCGATTACGACGAGGCAGGCCATGAGCGCCATCGTCGCGGCTCTACCCGCCGACCAATGGCAGGCGACGATTTTCCCCGACCGTGTGATACTCTATCGGGAGCGCGTCGATTACGACTTCGCCCTCTCAGTGATCCGATGACGGGGCAGCGCCGGAAATCCAAAGGCCGGCGCCTGCCAATGACACGCTCCCAAGTCATGTCCAGGGTGCGCGGCAAGGATACCGGCCCTGAGATGAGGGTCAGGCGGGCGCTGTGGGCCGCTGGCCTACGCTATCGCCTGCACGCCAAGATGCTGCCCGGTCGGCCGGACATTGTATTCCCTTCCAGGCGCATAGCCGTCCTTGTCCATGGATGCTTTTGGCACGGTCACGAAGGATGCCCCCGCCACCGCATTCCCAAGAGCCGGGTCGAATGGTGGACAGCCAAGATCAACCGCAACAAGAAGCGGGACGCTGAGGTGCGGGCGGCGCTGGCCGCCGCCGGCTGGGCCGTGATTGTTCTTTGGGAGTGCGAGGCGGAAAGTCAGGCGAAGGTGGAGGAGTTGGTGACGGCGATCAAGGCGGCGCCGTGCCTATCGCGGGCTTAGGTGTGCTTGCTACATAATGCCGAGGACCTGCCATGACTACGCCTCCGGCTACAGCTACAGCAACCTCCAAGCCGGCCCAACCGACGACGGCGGCCCGCCAGAAGAGGTCCCATCCTTGGTGGCCCGGTAGCCAGCCGTGGGCCAGCAGCCCTGCGGCCATGGCGCCCGCCAGGCCCCCCAGACCGATCGCCGCCCAGGCAAGGGGCGACCGGAGGGAATCTTCCTCCGCCTTGTCGTATCGCTCGAACGCCGCCAGCGCCGCCTGGACGGACGCCGGGGACCGCAGGAGGAGCAGGGGGGCGACGAGGACGGAGATGCGGAGGTGGATGTCGGTTTCGAAATACCGGGGAATGGCCCACCAATAGAGCCAGAGGGCGAACGCCACCTCGAAAGCGGCCAGGACCGAGGGGACGCCGCCCGCGTAGCTGTCGGGGTCGGAAACCCAGACCCATTTACGCCGCCCGTCGTCCGCCATCGCCCTTCCCCCGGTCTCCCATCCCTGGCAGGAGACCACGTCCCTGCCCGGATGGCAAGCGACCGCCCGGTCCCGCCTACGCCTCCGTCCCCGCTTCCGCCTTCAGCTTCTTCAGGCAGGCGGGGCGGTCGGGGCGGTAGTCTTCGTCTTCCCACCACTGGCGTACCGCCTTCAGCAGCCGCCCCACGTCGGGGCCGCGCGGGATGCCCCGGTCCAGCACGTCGCGGCCCAGCAAGGGGAATGCGGGTTCGCGCCAGGCGTCCACCGCCGCCAGCAGGGCTATCCAACGGTCGGTGCGCGGGCGCGGCTGGCGGGGGTCGAGGGCC
>JAMOBD010000062.1 GCA_039908345.1 Magnetospirillum sp. WYHS-4 | reverse complement strand
CACGCTCGCGGACGGCACCGGCGTCGCCGCCCGCCTGCTCGCCGAGGGCCATGGGGTGCCGGCCGGCCGCGGCCGGGCCGACGCCTGTTCCCGGTGACGCGAGGCATGGCGAAATCTCCATGGGGTCCGCCATATTCGGTTCCCTATTCGATGGGCCGAAATGCGGACTTGCCTTGACCCGTTGGAACCATGTTAGCATGTGCGGAATGGGGTTGGGGCGTACAACGGGGGGGCAATGTCTTACTACCGCCGGATTGTCCTTGTCTTCCTTCTCGCCGCCGTGGCGGCGGTGGCGGTGGCGTCGGCCTTTTTCCAGCATGCCTTCGAACAGGCCGCGTTGCGGCGCCTGGAGTCCAGTCAAGGGGCGGTGGCGAACGAACTCTCCAAGGATATCGAAGGCGTCCTCGACAGCGCGCGGCGCGACATCGAATTCCTCGCGGCCCATTCCGCTTTCCGCTCCCTGCCCCACGCCCAGGATATCGACCGGACGATCAACGGCATTCCCGAACACCTGGATCGGGCGAAGCGCGATCTGCTGGAAACGCTCCACAGCAAGGACCGCCGTTTTTCCGTCCTGTTCGTCCTGACGCCGGAAGGAGATCACTACATCTCCCATCCCTTCGCCGTACAGCGGTCGCTGAAGAAATTCAACCTGTCCGACCGTCCCTACTTCCGCGAAGCCGTCACCAGCCGGGCCACCGTGATCTCGGACCGGTTCCTGGGCGCGGACGGAATTCCGGCGGTGGCTCTCGACACGCCGGTCTTCGGGCCGGACGGCGCCATCGTGGCCCATGTGGGAGGCGTGGCGCATCTCGACATCCTGTCGCGCTGGATGGCCCCCGGCCATATGGCGCCGTTCCAGACCGGTTTCCTGATCGACCGCCAAGGCCAGTTGATCGCCCATACCGATCCCGCCTTCCTCAACACCGGCTTGGACGACCGGTACGCCGGATACGCCAAGGCCTGCGCCGGTTGGAACGAAGCGGGAGGAGAGAGCCTCGTCCACCTCCATCCCCTTGCCGCCGGCTGGTGCTTCGGACTCATCGCGGATCGCAGCGCGGTGCTTGGGGAAGTTCGGGCCCAGGCCCTGTCCACCTCGGCGGTCGCCGGAACCTTGATCCTCCTGGTCACCGGTCTCGGCATCCTGGCGGTGGCGCGCCTGGGTCGCCGCGGGGCCCTTTCGGAAGCCGCGCTCAAGGAAAGCGAGGAGCGTTACCGGACCTTGTTCGACACCGCGCCGGACGCTGTCCTCGTGCACCAGGACGGACGCATCCGGTTCGCCAACCCGGCGCTCGCCGATCTGTTGGGAGCCCCGGCGGCCGAGGCGCTGGTCGGGCGGGAGATGACGGATATCGTCCACCCCGACTTCCGCGCCGCCATCGCCGGCCGCATCCAGGAAGCCGAGAAGGATTCTTCCGCCGACTCGGCGACGGAACAGAAACTGCTGGCCGTGAATGGAGAGCCCATCGATGTCGAAGTGACGGGCCGTCGAATCACGGTGAACGGCCGTCCGGCCGCCATGGTCGTGCTGCACGATATCCGGGAACGCAAGCGCATCCAGGCCGAGCGCGACCGCTTCTTCGAGATTTCACTGGATTTGCTCAGCATCGCCGACACCCACGGCTACTTCCGCCGCCTCACGCCACGCTGGACCGAGGTGCTCGGCTGGAGCGTCGAGGAGATGCTGGCCAAGCCCTTCCTGGAGTTCATCCATCCCGACGACGCTCCGGCAACCATCGACGCGATCTCCCGCCTGCGGGAGAACAAGCCGATCCTGGCCCTGGTGAATCGCTTCCGTTGCCGCAACGGCACCTATCGGTGGCTGGAATGGACCGCCTTCCCCGAACGGGGCGAGACCATCTACGCCATCGCCCGCGACATCACGGTGCGCCGAATCCACGAGGCGGAGATCCACCGCCTCGGCCGCCGCCTGGACCTGATCCTGCGGGCCGTCGGAGAAGGTCTCTGCGGTCTCGACTGGGACGGCCGCATCACCTTCGTCAACCCGGCCGCCGCCCGCATGCTGGGCTGGGACCCGGAAGCGATGATCGGCCTCGACATGCATGCCGTCTTCCATCATTCGCGTCCCGACGGATCGGCCTACGCGCTCGACGAATGCCCGATGCGCCAGACCGTTCTGGACGGCAAGTTCCGCCATGTCGAAGACGAGGTGTTGTGGCGTCGCGACGGCACGCCCCTGCCCGCCGAATACACGGTCACCCCCATCGAGGAGGAGGGCCGCACCATCGGAGCTTCCGTCGTCTTCCGCGACGTCGGGGACCGGCGCGAGGCCGAGGCGGCCATGCAGCGCTACAACGCGCTGCTGGAATGCATCGGACGCATCCAAGGCCGCTTCATCGGCGAGTATGACGCCCACGATCTGTTCGACACCCTGCTGAAGGACGTGCTGACTTTGACCGGCAGCGAGTTCGGCTTCGTCGCCGAATCCTGCGGCGCCCCGGACGAACCTCCTTGCCTGCAAGCGCTGGCGATCTCCGACGTTGCCTGGGACGAAGCGACCCGCCGATTTTTCGCCGACAAGGGAGCGAGCGGCTTTCGCTTCACCGGAACCGAAGGCCTGCATATCGCGGCGGCGGTGACCGGCCGACCTGTCATCGCCAACGACCCGGCCCGCGACCCGCGCGCCAAAGGCCTACCAGACGGGCATCCCAATCTCGGATCATTCATGGGCCTGCCCCTCAAGCGGGGCGATACGGTGATCGGGGTGATCGGCTTGGCCAACCGTCGGGACGGTTACGACGAGACCCTGGTCGACTATCTGGACCCCATCGTCACCGCCGCCGCCCAGATCGTCGATGCCCACAAGATGGACCGCCTGCGCAAGGCCATGGAGGCGGACCTCACTCTCAAGACCAACCAGCTCGAATCCTCCAACGCCGAACTGCAGTCCTTCGCCTACGTCGCATCCCACGACCTGCAGGAACCGCTGCGCATGGTCACCAGCTACCTGCAACTCCTGGAGCGACGCTATTCGGAGGCTCTGGACGACCAGGCCCACGAATTCATCTCCTATGCGGTGGACGGTGCCCGGCGCATGCAACGGCTGATCAAGGACCTGCTCGAGTATTCGCGGGTCGGCACTCGCGGCAAGCCCTTCGCCGAGACCGAGATGGAACGCGTCTTCGGCGATGCCATGACCAACCTGACGGTGGCGGTCGCCGACGCCAAGGCAACGGTGACCCACGATCCTTTGCCCAAGGTCTGGGCCGACGAGACCCAGATGGTCAGCCTGATCCAGAACCTGGTCGGCAACGCCATCAAGTACCGGGCGCCCGGCCGCGACCCGGCAATCCATCTGCACGTGGAGCGCACGGGAATGGAATGGCTGTTCGCCGTGCGGGACAACGGTATCGGCATCGACCCCAAGCACTTCCAACGCATCTTCATGGTCTTCCAGCGCCTGCATTCGCGCCAGGAATACGAAGGCACCGGCATCGGGCTGGCGGTCAGCAAGAAGATCGTCGAACGCCACGGCGGGCGGATCTGGGTGGACTCGGTCGCCGACGGGGGATCGACCTTCTATTTCACCCTGCCGGCCGAACACCTGGGGTAAGTTCCAGCAACGGACCGGCCTGCACCCACCAGGCGGGATGGGCGACGGCGATGTCTCGCACCGCACGCTCGGCCTCCGGCGCAGCTTCGTAGAGGCCGAAGCAAGTGGCCCCGCTGCCCGACATGCGGGCCAGCAAGCAGCCTTTGGACGCCTCCAATGCCCGCAGCACGTCCCCGATCGCCGGGGCGATGGCGATGGCCGGCGCCGCCAGATCGTTTCCCCGTTCCTTCAGCAGGGCCGCGAAACGGCGTGCGTCGCGGGGCGTCTCGGCGAAGGGGGCCGGCGTCCCGAAGGGCCCGACGCGGGCCCCGAACACCGCAGGGGTTGCCACCGGCAGACCGGGATTGACCAGCACCAACCAACAGGACGGCAGGGGCGGCGCGGGTTCCAGGCGCTCGCCGATGCCGGAGGCGAAGGCGGCCCGGCCCATCAGGCACATGGGGACATCGGCCCCCAGGCCGAGAGCGACGGCCATCAATTCCTCGGGAGACGGCGAGACGTTCCACAGGTCCAGCAGTATCCGCAGGGTCGCGGCAGCGTCGGCCGATCCGCCGCCGATTCCCGACGCCGGGGGCAGCCGCTTGGTCAACCGGATGGCCGCACCCCGTTCGACCCCCGCCAGCCTTTGCAGGGCGCGGGCGGCGCGCAACACCAGATTGTCGTCCCCGGTCGGCAGGCCGGCGGCGAAAGGCCCGTCGATGACGAGCGTCACTCCATCCGCCGGTTGAGCGGCGAGGACGTCGCCCACTCCCGCGAAGGCGATGAGGCTGTCGAGCAGATGATAGCCATCGGCCCGCCGTCCAACCACATGCAGGTAAAGATTGATCTTGGCCGGAGCGAAGCCGTCAACCATTCCCGCCCTTCGGTTGAATCGGCTTTTCCTCGGCCAAGCCGTCCCGCAGCTTTCCTTCGACCGCTTGGCGGACGTCGGGCTCGGGATCGAGAGCCAGGGAGCGGCGCCACTGGAACCGGGCCTCCTGGTGCCTTCCAACCCGCCAGTAGGCATCGCCCAGGTGATCGTTGATCACCGGGTCGGCGGGTCGCAGTTCCACGGCGCGTTCCAGTTCCTTGACGGCGGAGTCGTACTTGCCCAGGCGGTAGTAGACCCAGCCCAGGCTGTCGATGATATAGCCGTCGTTGGGCTTCAGCCGTACCGCCTTGCGCAGCATGTCCTGGGCCCGCTCCAGATGCAGCCCCTGCTCGACCCAGGTATAGCCCAGGTAGTTGAGCACCTGGGCCTGATCGGGCTTGAATTCCAGGGCTTTGAGGAAGTCGGCCTCGGCACGCGGCCACTGCTTGGACCGTTCGAGGGCGATGCCGCGGGCATAGAGCAGCCCCCAGTGCTTCGCCTCAAGGCTCGGTCCGAGGCGGGTCACCGCCTTATCGTAGGCCTGGACCGCCTCGGCGAACCGTTCGCGGGCTCTGAGCACGTCGCCCAGGTCGATATAGGGATCGGGATCGGCGGGAGCTTCCTCGGCCATGGCGGACAGAATGGCGACCGCCTCGTCGGTTCGGTCCATGCCGTCCAGGTTACCCGCCAAACGCAGGCGCGCCGACCAGGAATAGGGCGACTTGACGTCGATGGATCGATAGACCGCGTTGGCCGCCTCCAGCCGGTCGTCGCCTTCCAGGACGGTGGCCAGCAGCAACTGCGCCACCGGATAGTTGGGCCGCAGCAGCAGGGACAGACGGACGAAGACCAGCGCCATTTCGCGCAGGTTCTGCTGGCGCAAGGTGCTGGCGATGCCGAACAGGGATTCCGCCGCCCCGGCACGGGCATCGGCCACGTCGCGCGGCGGCAGACCGCCATTCTTGAGGCGGGCCAGGGCCGGCCCCAGATGCCGCCCGGAGCCGGACTGGTTCAGGTAGCGGTCGTAGAACTCGCGGGCCTTGTCCCCCTTGCCCGTGCGCTCCATGAAGCTGCCCACCAGCTCGGTGAAGCGGAGCGTCAGTTCCGACTGGGCGGCGGCCACCGCCAGATAATCCTTTTCGGCCTCCGCCATGCGACCGGCCAGGTCGTTGATCAGCGCCGCATGCAGGTGGCGGAGCACCCGCAGGCCCTCGGTCTCGCTCAGCTTGTCGAGCGCCTTGACGGCTTCGTCGGTCCGCCCTTCGCCGGCCAGCGCCCAGGCGGTCAACATGGGCGCCATCAGCAGATTGATGCCCGAATCGGCCATCCCCTTGAGCCGCTTGGTGGCATCGGCGTAGCGCCCGGCGCGGATGTCGTCGGCCGCCACGACGTAGGCGGCCAAGGGATCGGCGGGGTCCGTCTCCGCCACCCCGCGCCCCAGGTCCGCCGCTTCAGGGAACAGGCCTTCGGCGGCCATCACGGCGAAGGTCCGACGCCGCAATTCGGCGTTGGCCGGGTCCTTGGCGAGGGCACCGCGCAGTTGATCGACCGCCAAGTCGAGGCGATGGTCCAACTGGGCATGGCGGCCCGCCAGGTAGTTGCCGGTCAGCGACCGGCCGACGACCTGGGCCGGCCCCGTCGGCTCGCCGGGAGGCGCCGCGACCTCGGCACTGCCGCTGACGCAGCCCGCCAGGGCCAGCGCCAACCCGAGGATGAAGCGGCCGCTGTGAGTCAGGGTCTTGTTGTTGCCTTGCATTGTCCGATCCGAATTTCCTGAAGCCGCCATTCTAGCCGGGCCTTACATGTCCGTATAGAGCGGTCCGCCACCGCCTTCGGGCGGCACCCAGAGGATGTTGCCGGTGGGGTCCTTGATGTCGCAGGTCTTGCAGTGCAGGCAGTTCTGCGCGTTGATCCTGAGCTTGGGCCAGCCGCCCTCGGTGACGTATTCGTAGACGCCGGCCGGACAGTAGCGGGCCTCGGGGCCGGCGTAGAGAGGAAAGTTGACCTCGGTGGTCCGTGCCGCGTCGCCCAGCACCAGATGGCAGGGCTGGCCCTCGCGATGGTTGGTGCCCGACAGATAGACGGAGGAGGCCCGGTCGAAGGTCAGCGTTCCGTCCGGCTTGGGATAGGCGATGGGCGGGCAATCGGTGGCATGGCGGAGGGCTTGGTGGTCGGCCCCGCGATGGTGCAGGGTCCAGGGCTCCTCGCCCTTGAACAGCATGGCGCCCAGGGCCGCGTTGGCCAGTCCCGCCCAGAGCCCCCAACGGAAGGCGGGGCGGACGTTGCGCGACCGCCAAAGCTGTTCCCAGACCCAGGACCGCTTCAGGGTCTCGGGGTAGGAGGCGGACATCTCGACATCGGCGTCGGCCGAGTCCAGGGCGGCAAGGGCGGCCTCGGCGGCCAGCATGCCGCTTTTCATCGCCGTATGGGCGCCCTTGATGCGGGCCACGTCCAGGAATCCGGCCGCGTCGCCGATCAGGGCGCCGCCGGGAAACACCAAGCGCGGCAAGGCCTGTGGCCCCCCTTCGACCAGCGCCCGCGCGCCATAGGCCAGCCGCCGCCCGTCTTCGAAGGTCGATCGGAGGGCGGGATGGGTCTTGAGCCGCTGCATCTCGGCGAAGGGGTCCAGGTGAGGGTTGGTATAGTCGAGCCCCACCACCAATCCCACGGCGACCCGCCGGTCTTCCAGATGATAGAGGAACCCGCCGCCGTAGCAGCGCGAATCCAGTGGCCAGCCCGCCGTATGCAGGACCAGGCCGGGCCGATGGCGGTCGGGCGCCACCTCCCAAAGCTCCTTGATTCCAAGGCCGTAGGTCTGGGAATCGCGGCCCGCATCCAGCCGGAAGCGCCGGATGGCCTGCTGGGAAAGCGAGCCCCGACAGCCTTCGGCCAGCAGGGTGAGCCTGGCCCGCAGCTCCATGCCGGGAGCGAAGGCGGGACCGGGACTCCCGTCCTTGGCGAGCCCCATGTCGCCGGTGGCGATGCCGACGATGCGGCCTCCTTCCTCCAGCAACTCGGTGGCGGCGAAGCCGGGATAGATTTCGACGCCCAATTCTTCCGCCCGTTCGCCCAGCCAGTGGCACAGCCGGCCCAGGCTGATAACGTAGCAGCCACGATTCCCCAGATTCGCGGGCACCGGCAGGGGAAGGGCGCGCTTTCGCCCAAGAAGAAGGAAGCGGTCGCGGCGGGCCGGGGTAGCCAGGGGGGCGTTCCGTTCCCGCCAGTCGGGCAGCAGTTCGTCGAGGGCCCTGGGATCGAAGACGTTACCCGACAGGACATGGGCCCCCACCTGGGCGCCCTTCTCCACCAGGCAAACGGACAGATCGCGCCCCGCCGCCACCGCCACTTGGCGCAGCCGAATGGCGGCGGCCAAGCCGGCGGGACCGGCGCCGACGATCACCACGTCGAATTCCATCTTGTCCCGCGGCATGGCAGCCGTCCCTTTCGAGGGGCTCGCGGTGGCGAGCGGCCTACTTCTTTTCGGCCTTACCGTCCGGTGCGGCCTCGGCCTTGACGAAAGTGACCTCGAGCCGCCGCGCCGTCGCCGCCGGCTCCACCAGGCGCGCGGTGAAGTTCAGCGTCTCGCCGGGCGGGACATCGGCCGCCACCGGCGGCACGACCAGGAACTGGACTTCCTCGTTGCCCGAATTGAAAAGCGACACTCGAATATGGGGCACCGGCCGCGGCTGGTCGGTGATGTTGGAGATCTGGCCGGTAACCACCAGGACCTCCTTGCCGTATTCGAGCAGGCGTTGCGAATTCACCTTGCGGATGTCGAGACCGGCACCCACGGGCTCCCCGTCGAGGCCAACGGTCTCGTAAAGGCTGGCCAGATCCGGCCAGACCTTGACGATCTCGTGGCGGGCCACGATGGCTCCGGTAATGATGCCGCCCACCAGGATGGCCGCCATGGCGGCGACGATCTTGCCGACCATGCCCCCGCCCTTGGCCTCCTTGTGGCGCAACGCCGGGATCTTGGCCAGGTCGATGTCCTCGTCGTCACCCGATTCGGGGGACTTGAAGACCTCCGGAATCGGCTCCGGGTCCGGCAAGTCCTCGATGCTGGTTCCTTCCAGCTCGTCCCGCGGGGAGCCTCTGCCGCCACCGGAGAACGACTCGATGGGTTCAGGTTCGGCATCGTTGCCGAACAGGTTGTCCAATTGCTCCTGGCTGAGCGCCGGTCCCTCGTCGACCTCCAGGCGGTCGTCTTCGAGGATGGGTTCGGGCTCCGGCTCCGGAAGCGGTTCGGGTTCGGGCTCGGCGAACATCGCCGGCGTCCGGAAAGACTTCCGCGGATCCACCAGTTCCGGCTCCGGCGGCGGAGGGGGTGGAGGGGGTGGAGGCGGCGGAGGTGGAGGTGGAGGTGGTGGAGGTGGAGGTGGGGGTGGCGGCGCATAGACCTGCTGCGGCGGCATCGGAGGCGGGCCCGCGAATCCCGGATGGCCGGCCGGCGGCATATAGGGATAGGGTGGCGGCATCGGTCCCGGCGGCATGTAGCCCTGGGCCTGCGGCATGCCGTAGCCGGCACCGGCGAAGGCCGGCTGGGGCATGAACCCCGGCATGAACGCCTGCGGCGGCGGCGCATATTGGGGCCCGGCGGCCCGCAAGGGCGGCGGCGCGGCATGCACGGGCGCCTGGTGCCACTTGTTGCCGCAGTTGGAACAACGCACAGTCTTGCCGGCCGCGCCGAGAGACCCCGGATCGATCGAGTAGCGGGTAGTGCAGACGGGACAGGTAATGATCATGCGCCGACCCCGCAGTATGCCTTTGTCGGTTATAGGCTTTCGAGGGAGTCGGCGCAAGACGCCAAGGTCACACCCAGGCTGGACGCCAAGGGTTTCCTCGTGTCATTGTGCCTTCCTCGGAACGGGCACGGAAACGGAATGATTGCGAGCGACGAAAGCGTGATTCGCTTCGAGAACGTCGGCCTGCGCTACGGACTGGGTCCGGAGGTGTTGCAGGACGTGACGTTTGCCTTGGCTCCGGGCTCCTTCCACTTCCTGATCGGTCCCAGCGGCGCCGGCAAGTCGTCGTTGCTCAAGTTGATGTATTTGGCCCACAAGCCATCGCGGGGATTGATCTCGTTGTTCGGCCGCGACATCGCCGTGACGCCCCGGCACGACCTGCCCGCCCTGCGCCGGCAAGTGGGCGTGGTGTTCCAGGAATTCAAGTTGCTGCGCCACCTGTCGGCCTTCGACAACGTGGCCCTGCCGTTGCGGGTTTCCGGGGTGCGCGAGCCCGAGATTCGCAAGCACGTCACCGAATTGCTGGCTTGGGTCGGGCTGCAGAATCACATGAACGTCCGCCCCACTACCCTGTCGGGAGGCCAGCAACAGCGGGTCGCCATCGCGCGGGCAGTAATCGGCCGGCCACGGCTGCTGCTCGCCGACGAGCCGACCGGCAACGTCGACGACCGCATGGCCATGAAGCTGGTCCATATGTTCGAGGAACTGAACAAGCTGGGCACCACCATCGTCATCGCCACCCACAACCTGGCCCTGGTTCAGCGTTTGGGGCGGCCGGTCCTGGCGCTCGACGGCGGGCGGTTGTCCCTGCGTACCCCGGTACCGCCGCGCGAGACCGATGCCGAGGATGCCGACGAATACGGACTCGGACTGCAATCGGCCGCGGGAATCGCCCCATGATCGCCCGCACCGACCTGGCGATCGAACGCGATGCCCTGGGCCGCTTCCTGCCCTGGATCGTCGCCTTCATGGTTTATCTGGCCTCGCTCGCCCTTGCGGGCGTGCTGGCCTTGGATGCCATGGCCCAGCGGTGGGACCACGGCGTGGGTGGCACCCTCACCGTGCAGTTGGTGCCCGTCAAGGGCGAGGCCAACGACGAGCGAATCGAAGCCGCCATCGCGCTGCTGCGCGAGACTCCCCAAGTGGCCCGCGTCCAACTCATCGAGGCCAGCCGCATCATGGCGCTGTTGGAACCCTGGCTAGGAGGAGTCGAGACCCTGGACGACCTGCCCCTGCCCATCCTGATCGACGTCGAGGTCAAGCCCGGCGCCGCCATCGACCGCCAGGAATTGGCGAAAAGGCTGCAGGCCTCGGTTCCCGGCACCTCCGTCGACGACCACCGCATCTGGCTGGAGAAACTGGTGCGGCTGATCCGCACCGTGCAGATCCTGGCGCTCGCGATTTTCGGGCTCGCCCTGTTGGCCTGCATCGGCACCGTGATCTTCACCACCCGCACCGGCCTCGCCATCCATCACGAGGCCATCGAGGTGCTGCACCTGATCGGCGCCCAGGACAGCTACGTCGCCCGTCAATTCGCCGGCCGCGCCCTCTCGATGGGCCTGCGCGGCGGGCTGCTGGGCGTGGCGCTCGCCATCCCGACCCTGATCGGCCTGGTCGCCTTGACGCAACGGATCGAGGGCGGCCTGATGCCGGAAATCGTCTTTTCCCCCACCCATTGGACGGTCTTCGTGGTCCTGCCCGTTCTGGCCGGCCTGATCGCCATGCTGACGGCGCGCCTAACCGTCATGGGCGCCCTGGCGAGGATGCCCTAGATGGCCGGCCCCGTTCCCCGTCGTCTGCGTTCGCGCCGCGCCTTCGGCCGCATGGCGGTTTTCGCCCTGGTGGCCGGGGGTCTTTGGACCTGGGGCCTGGTCTGGTTCGCCGGCCTGATTCCCGGTGTCGCCACCGACGACCTCCAGCCGACCGATGCCATCGTGGTGCTGACCGGCGGCAGCGGCCGCCTGGACGTCGGAATCGACCTGTTGGCCGAGGAGCGGGCCAAGAAGCTGTTCATTTCCGGCGTATTTCCGGGAACCGAAGTCCGCCAACTGCTTCGTACATTCCAGCGCAATCCTCATTATCTGGAATTCCGGGTCGACGTCGGTACCGCCGTCAACACCCACGAAAACGCCACCGAGACCGCCGACTGGATGCGCGAACAGGGCTATACCTCACTGCGCCTGGTGACCGGCAACTATCATATGCCGCGCAGCCTTCTGGAGTTCGGCGCCGCGCTGCCGGACGCCGTCATCGTCCCCCACCCCGTCTTCCCCGAGCACGTAAAGCGCGACTGGTGGGCTTGGCCGGGCACCGCCGGACTCGTACTGCGCGAATATACGAAGTATATGCTGGTCCTGGCACGCATCGCCGTTCTCGACACCGTGATTCCGCCCCGTAAGACATGACGGAGACCCCTCCTTTGCCGGTCCTGCGCTCCATCGCCTTCAACGTCCTGTTTTTCACCGGCACGCCGATCTGGCTGATCTTCATGCTGGTCTTCATGGTTCTGCCGCCGGCCGGCCTGCGCTGGGCGGTACGGATATGGGCCGGTTACATGATGTTCTGCCTCAAGTGGACGGTCGGCCTTACCTACGAGATCCGCGGGCGCGAGAACATTCCCCCCGGCCCGGTGCTGATCGCCAGCAAGCACCAGTCGGCCTGGGACACGGCTATCTTCCTGTTGCTGATCGACAGCCCGGTCTACATCATCAAGCAGGAACTGTTCGGCATTCCGCTCTGGGGTTGGTACGCGCGGCGCTACGGCAACATCGGCGTCGACCGCAAGGCCGGCGGTTCGGCGCTCAAGAAAATGGCGGCCGGATCGGTGGCGGTCCTCGAGTCGGGACGCTCGGTGGTCATCTTCCCCGAAGGCACCCGTACCGCGCCGGGCGCCCGCCAGCCCTACCATCCGGGCATCGCCTCGGTCTACACGCGCATCGAGGCGCCGGTAGTGCCGGTGGCCCTCAACTCCGGCCTGTTCTGGGGCCGACGGACCTTCATGAAGAAGCCGGGCCGCGTCCTACTGGAGTTCCTTCCCCCCATTCCCAAGGGTCTGGAACGCCGTGCTTTCATGGCCGAGCTGGAAAACCGCATCGAGACCGCGACGGATCGCCTGATGGCGGAGTCCCTGGATCAGCCCACCCGCTGAGCCAGGGCTTGGCGCACCTGGTCGGGGGTCATGTCCTCCTTCTCGCCCAGGCGCGCGCCCCGTTCGGCGAAACGCGCCGCCACCCGGTCGGCGGCATCGGCGGGAATGCCGTAGTCGGCAAGGGTGGTCTTGACCCCCAGGGACCGGAAGAATTCCTCGGTGCGGTCGATGGCCGCTTCGGGATCGTCGGTGCCGAAAACCCGCCGGCCGTACTGGACCAGCTTTTCCCGCTTGGCCGCCAGGCGGACCCGCAGGACTCCCGGCAGCACCACCGCCAGGGACTGGGCGTGGTCGATGCCAAAGAAGGCGGTCAGTTCGTGGCCGATGTAATGGGTCGACCAGTCCTGGGGCACGCCGCAGGAAATGGTGCCGTTCAGGGCTTGGGTCGCACACCAGAACAGGTTGGCCCGGGCGTCGTAGTCGCGGGGCTCCGCCAGGGTCTTGGGGCCTTCCTCCAGGAGGGTAAGCAGGATGGCTTCCGCCTGGCGGTCCTGCAGGGGCGCGGCGCAGGGATAGGTGAGGTACTGTTCCAGCACGTGCACCCAGGTATCGACGATGCCGTTGGCCACCTGGCGGGGCGGCAGGCTGAACGATGTGGCGGGATCGAGCACCGAAAAGACCGGATAGACCAGCGGGCTGCCGAAGGGCAGCTTTTCCTGGGTCGAATCCCGCGAAACCACGGCATAGCCGTTCATCTCGGACCCCGTGGCCGGCAAGGTAAGCACACACCCCAGCGGCACCGCCGCCTGGACGGGGGAGTTTTCCGAGACGATGCGCCAGGGATCGCCATCGGCGAACGGAATCGCGGCGGCAACGAACTTGGTGCCGTCCAGCACCGATCCGCCCCCCACCGCCAGCAGGAAGGCGACCTTCTCGCGCCTTGCCAGATCGACGGCGCGCATCAGGGTCTCGTAGCGGGGATTGGGCTCGATGCCGCCGAATTCCAGGACCTGGCGGTCGATTAGCGCCGCCATGACCTGGGCCAGCACCCCGTTGGCCTTCACCGATCCGCCGCCATAGGTCACCAGCACCGGCCCATCCTTGGGCACCAAGTCCCCCAGATTGCCGATGGCCCCTTTGCCGAAGGCGATACGCACCGGGTTGCGATAGTCGAATCCGAACATGGCGGGGCTCCGTCGAAGGTTGACGCGCCGCGATCCTACCGGGCGGCGCGCAAGGGGGCAACGGGGGCCGACGCAAGATGGCCGTCCCCCACCTTGCAAACCAGGGGGGAACGCGGCTACACTGATTAATGATTTCCAATTTTTGTAAATTCAGAGGGTTCCATGCCGCTCGTCACCGTCAAGCCCAGGTTTCAGGTCACCATTCCGGCGAAGCTGCGGACCCGCGCCCATGTGCATGAGGGCGACATCCTCGAGGCGACCCTGGTCGAGGGCGGGATACTGCTGCGGCCCAAGGCGGTGGTCGACCGGGATGCGGTAGCGATCAATGTGGAAGCCCTATTGGGCAATGTTCCTAGCGTTCCCGGCGACCAGGGGAAGTCCGAGGATGAGATCATGGATGAAGTCGTTTCCGAGATCGCTCGGACACGGGCATCGCGACGCAAGCGCGGCCGATGAAGGTCGTGCTTGACTGCAATGTCCTCGTGTCGGCGGCGAGGACGGATGGCGTGTGCCGGGCCGTCGTCATCGAGACTGTTCGTCGCCACGAGATCGTGCTCTCGTCGGCGATCCTTGCCGAGTACCGGGAAGTTGCCGAGCGCCCGAAGCACGGGCCATGGAGGGATGCCTTGCTTTCCCTGATCGACCTTTTGGCCCGGGTGGCCTTCAAGGTCGAGCCGGAGGAAAACGAGTTCGACCTTCCCGATCCCGACGACGAGGCGTATTTGGCAGCGGCCGAGGCAGGACCGGCGGCGGCCCTGGTGACCGGCAATGCCCGCCACTTTCCCGCCGGTCGGTATGGGAAGGTCGCGATCCTTACGCCGCGGGAGTTCCTCGACCGTTTCGCCGGAACACGATGACGCTGAGACCATATTGGCAGCGCCGATGGGCGGGGACCGATGCCGAACCGGGGGACTTTCTCACCCCCGAGCATCTGGCCCGGGCGCGCGCGGCCGAAGACGGCTTGTCCGCGTTTCTGGACAGCCTCGGCTGGAACTGACCCCGGTTACTTCGGCGCGTAGTCGTAGGTGCCGTTGCTCCAGCGGTAGACGGTGTAGGTCTCGCCCACGACATCGCCCTTGGCGTCGAAGCTCAAGGGACCCAGGACGGTGTCGAACTTGCCGGCGTGCAGGGCGGCGCCGACGGCCTGGGACTTGGAGGTCTTGGCCTGGGCCATCGCCTGGGCGTAGGCCTGGAAGGCCGCGTAGGTGTAAAGCGTATAGCCCTCGGGCTCGTAGCCGGACTTGCGGAAGCGCTCCACCACCGGTTTGGCGCTCGCATTGCGCCGGGGATCGGGGCTGAAGACCATCAGGGCGCCCTCGGCGGCCGGCCCGGCGATGCTCCAGAGTTCCTGGGTCATCAGGGCGTCCCCGCCCATCAGCACCGCGTTGGTCCCCGTCTCGCGCATCTGGCGCAGGATCAGGCCGGCCTCGGTGTGGTAGCCGCCGTAGAACAGGAGGTCGACCTGTTCCGCCTTCAGGCGGGTGACCACGGCGTGGAAGTCCTTCTCGCCGTGGGTGACGGCGTCGTAGAGCATTTCCTTGACGCCCAGGCGGTGCAATTGCGCTCGGGTCTCGTCGGCCTGGCCCTTGGTCGCCACCTGCTTGTCGTGCAGGATCGCCACCCGGGCGCCGGGAAACTTGGCGGCGATGTAGCTGCCGGCCACCAAGCCCTGCTGGTCGTCGTTGCCGCAGGTGCGGAACAGGGTCTTCATGCCGCGCCCGGTCAGCTTGGGCGCGGTGGCGCCGGGCGAGATCAGCACCATGTTCTCCTCGGCATAGACGTCGGAAGCCGGAATCGCCACGCCGGAACAGAAGTGCCCGACCACCAGCGAGACCCCCTCGGCCGCCAGCTTGTTGGCCACCGCCACCCCCTGCTTGGGATCGCAGACGTCGTCGGCCAGCTTGAGCGTCACCTTCTGGCCCAGGATGCCGCCGGCGGCGTTGATGTCCTCCACCGCCTGCTCCGCCCCCCGGCGCAGCTGTTCGCCCACCGAGGCGTAGGACCCGGTCAGCGGCCCTACCAGGGCCATGGCGATATCGGCGCGGGCCGGCAAGGCCAGGGTCAATGCGAAGGCGGTCGCAAGGGCGATTTTCGTCGGACCGGTCATGTGCCTAACCCCCAAGAAAACGGACATTCCGATCTTACCCCGGTTGCCTTGACGATGACCAAGGATAATCGCAAGGCGGAAATTCCTTGTTTCCTTGGATGAAGTAAGGATAATGGAAATGGGAAAGGAATCGTCATGCCGGTCGTTACCTTGACATCGAAAGGCCAGACCACCATCCCCAAGGATATTCGGGATCACCTGGGCCTCCAGGCGGGCGACAAGTTGCGTTTCCTGATCGATGCCGACGGGCGGGTTACCCTGGTTCCCAACACGATCCCGGTAAAGGACCTGAAGGGGATTCTTCCCCGACCCGCGAGTCCGGTTTCCCTGGACGCCATGGACGCCGCCATCCGCAAGCGATCCCGGCCGTGATCGGACTCGATACCAACGTCCTGGTCCGCTACCTGGTGCAAGACGACTTGGTGCAGGCCGCAGCCGCGACCCGTCTTGTCGAGACGCGCTGCACCAAGGAAGCGCCGGGATTCGTCAACCGGATCGTCCTCTGCGAATTGGTCTGGGTGCTGGAAAGCGCCTATCGATATCCGAAGGACAGCATCGCCGCTGTCCTGGACCGGTTGTTGCGCACCGCGGAACTCGTCATCGAGGATGCCGAGTCGGCCTGGTTGGCTCTCCAGGCCTATCGCGGCCTGGGCGTCGATTTCCCGGATGCCTTGATCGGCCTCGCCAATCGGGACCGGGGCTGCGAGGGGACCGCGACCTTCGATGGCCGGGCAACGAGGTTGGCGGTCTTCTTCAGCCCATCATGACGCCAGGGCCGCCAACTGGGCGCGCAGTTCGGGAATGCCGCGGCCTTCCCGGCTGGACGTCGCCAGGACATCGGGATGGGCGGCCGGGTGCTTGGCCAGTTCGGCGCGGGTGCGTTCGATCAGCGCCTCGAGCTCGGGCGCCTTGATCTTGTCGGCCTTGGTCAGCACCACCTGATAGACCACCGCCGCCTTGTCCAGCATGCCCATCACCTCGCGGTCCACGTCCTTGATGCCGTGGCGGGCGTCGATCAGCATGCAGCACCGGCGCAAGGGCGCGCGGCCCTTCAGGTAGGTCTTGACGAGGCGGGTCCAGCGTTCCACCAGCGGTTTGGGCGCCTGGGCGTAGCCGTAGCCGGGCAGATCGGCCAGCATCAGACGGTCCCCCAGGTTGAAGAAGTTGACCTGCTGGGTGCGTCCCGGCGTGTCCGAGGTGCGGGCAAGGGTCGAGCGTCCGGTAAGTGCGTTGATGAGGGACGACTTGCCGACGTTGGAGCGGCCGGCGAAAGCCACCTCGGGCAGGGCGTCGCCGGGAATCTGGTCCAGTCCCGCCGCGCCAAGCACGAAAGCGCAAGGGCCGGCGAACAGACGCCGGCCCTCTTCGATCGGACGGTCCGCGTCGTCGGAACCGGTCACGAGGTCAGG
This sequence comes from Magnetospirillum sp. WYHS-4, assembly GCA_039908345.1. Taxonomy (NCBI): domain Bacteria; kingdom Pseudomonadati; phylum Pseudomonadota; class Alphaproteobacteria; order Rhodospirillales; family Rhodospirillaceae; genus Magnetospirillum; species Magnetospirillum sp. WYHS-4. The sequence goes on along the minus strand of JAMOBD010000062.1, from coordinate 1,549 downwards.
CTCACCTTGACGCCTTCCTTCTTCATGATAACCCACTGCTGCGCGATGGACAGAATGTTGTTCCAGGCCCAGTAGATGACCAAGCCGGCCGGGAAGGTCGCCAGCAGGAAGGTGAACAGGAAGGGCAGGATCATGAATATCTTGGCCTGCACCGGATCGGTGGGCTGCGGGTTGAGCTTCTGCTGCAGCCACATGGTGGCGCCCATGATGAGCGGCCAGATGCCGATCATCAGGTATTCGGGCGGCGCCCAGGGGATCAGGCCGAACAGGTTGAAGATGGTGGTCGGATCGGGCGCCGACAGGTCGTGTATCCAGCCGTAGAAGGGGGCGTGGCGCATCTCGATGGTGACGAACAGCACCTTGTAGAGAGCGAAGAACACCGGAATCTGCACGAAGATCGGCAGGCAGCCGGCGGCCGGATTGACCTTCTCCCGCTTGTAGAGCGCCATCATCTCCTGGTTCAGGCGCAGCTTGTCCTCGCCGAAGCGCTCGCGCAGCTTTTCCATCTGCGGCTGCAGCTTCTTCATGCGGCTCATGGCGCTGTAGGACTTGTTGGCCAGCGGGAACATGGCCCCCTTGATAAGCACGGTCAGCACCAGGATGGCGAGGCCGAAGTTGGGGACGTATTCGTGGATGACCACCAGCAGATAGAAGATGGGCTTGGTCAGGAAATAGAACCAGCCGAAGTCGATGGCCAGGTCGAAACGGGCGATGCCCAGCGTCTCGGCATAGCGGTCGAGCAGCTTCACTTCCTTGGCGCCGGCGAAGAAGTAGGTGGTGGCCTCGGCGGCCGCTCCGGCCGCCACCGTCAGCCGTTCACCCAGGATGTCGGCCTGGTACTTGTCCAGGTCGCCGTCGCGGCTGTGGACGAAGCGGGTCGACACCTTGGCCTTGGGCGAGGCCGCGAGCGTCGTCAGCCAGTACTTGTCGGTGATGCCCAGCCAGCCCCCGGTGCTGTCCTGCTTGGCAACGCCCTTTTCCTTCATGTCGGAATAGGAAATCTCCTTCAGGGTATTGTCGAACACCCCGAGGACGCCCTCGTGCAGGATGGCGTAGCCGGTGGTCTTCGGCGTGCCGTGGCGCGACACCAGGCCGAAGGGATGGAGGGCCGCCGCCCCCTGCCCCAGGTTCTCGACCTTCTGGGAAACTGTGAACATGAAGTCGTCGTCAAGCGCGTAGGTCTGCGAGAAGCGCAAACCCTGGCCGTTGTCCCAGGTGAGCGTCACCGGCCGGCCGGGTTCCAGCACGTCGGAACTGGCCTTCCAGACGGTGTCGGCGCCGGGCATGGTGCCGCCGCCCGCCGCCACCCAGCCGAACTGGGCGAAATAGGCGTCCTTGGCCCCGGCCGGCGACAGCAGCACGATCTTGGCCGAATTGCCGTCCAGGGTTTCCCGGTAGTTGTTGAGCGCCAGATCGTCGATCTTGGCGCCCGTCAGGGCGAGGGAGCCGCTCAGGCGCTTGGAGCGGATGGCGACGCGGGGACCGGCGGCCAGTGCGGCCTCGCGGGTCTTGAGAGGCAGGGCGGCGGCCGGTCCCCGCGTCGCCATCC
>JAMOBD010000061.1 GCA_039908345.1 Magnetospirillum sp. WYHS-4 | reverse complement strand
ACCGGGCGGAGCGGCGCCCTGGGCCTGTTCCGTCTGCTCGAACGTGCCTCGCGGGCCGAGCCGCGACCGGCGGAAGCGGGCCTTGCCGAGGCGCTGGCGCGGCTTCGCCATTTGGCGCGGCCGGGCAGCCTGGTCCTGCTGGCCAGCGACTTTTCGGACCTGGACGAGGCGGCGGAACAAAATCTGGCGGCGCTGACCGAACGCCACGATCTGGCGGTGCTGTTCGTCTGGGACCCTTTGGAAGCGGACCTTCCGCCGTCCGGGCGCTATGTCTTCGGCGACGGCGAAAGCCTGTTGGCCGTGGATACCGGCTCGCCGGGGTTGCGGGACGCCTTCCGGACCGATTTCGCCCGTCGGCGCGAACGGGCCGAGGTGCTCTGTCGGCGCCTGCACATTCGCTTCGCCCCGCTGGGCACCCAGCAGCCGGTGGGCGAGGCCTTGCGGGATGGCTTGTTCCGCTTGGCCGCGGCGGTGCGGGGAAGGGTTCGCCATGACTGAGCGGCTGGACACGACCTTCCGGCTGGCCCACCGTCTGCGCGACATCGTGGTTCCGGAGGACGTCTCCGCCTGGCCCCCCGGCATCGGCTGGTGGCTGGCCGGGCTATTGGGAGCGGCGGCAGCGGGATTTCTCGGCTGGTGGTGGTATCGGCGTGGCTCCCTGCGGCGGGAGGCCGTCGCCGAGTTGAACCGTCTGCACGCGGTCTTCTTCGCCGAACGGGATCTGACGGCCCTGGCGGCCGGCCTGTCCGTGTTGCTGCGCCGGGTTGCCCTGGCGCGCCATCCGCGTACCGAAGTCGCCAGCCTGACCGGTGCAGCCTGGACCGATTTCCTGGGGCCGGGCTTCGACGACTTGGCCGACCTGCCCTATCGGCCGCCCCTGCCGGTTCCGGGCGACCTGCGGCGCGGTCGTGCCTTGATTTCCCGTGCCCGCAAGTGGATCGGGGGGCGGACATGATCCGGCTCGTCCTGCCCTGGATATTTCTATTGCTGCCGCTGCCCTGGCTGGTGCGGCAATGGGCTCCCGCGGCCCGCCGTTCTCCAGGCGTCGCCCTGCGGGTACCCTTCTTCGGCCGGCTGCGGGTGATGGCGGAAGGCGGAGGCAAGGGCCTCCGCCGCCGGTGGCTGAACGCGGCCCACCTCGTCTGGCTGCTGCTGCTGTCCGCCGCCGCCCAGCCGCAGTGGGTCGGCGATTCCCGTGCCCTCCCGTCCACGGGGCGCGACCTGATGCTGGCGATCGACATCTCGGGCAGCATGCGGACCATGGATTTCGAGGCCGACGGCCGCAAGCTGGACCGCCTGGCCATGGTCAAGCGGGTGGGGAGCCGCTTCGTCGAAGGAAGGGGCGGCGACCGTTTGGGTCTGATCCTGTTCGGCGCCCAGCCCTACTTGCGGGCGCCCCTGAGCCACGACCACAACACCGTCAAGGCGTTGCTGGAGGAAGCCGAGATCGCCCTGGCCGGAGAATACACGGCCTTGGGCGATGCCATCGGCCTGGCCATCAAGCGCATGCGCGAGCGTCCGGCGGAAAGCCGGGTCATCGTGGCCCTGACCGACGGGGCCAGCAATGCCGGCGCCGTGGGGCCCCGGCAGGCGGCGCGGATGGCGGCGGAATTGGGCATCCGGGTCTACACCATCGGCGTGGGACGGGAGGACGTGGCGGCGCCCAATCCATTCGGTGTCTGGTCTACGGGGGGCGCCAACGACTTCAACCGCGAAGTCCTGGAGGCCGTCGCCCGCGAGACCGGCGGGGTCTATTTCCACGCCCTCGATGCCCAGGGACTGCGGGAAGCCTATGCCCGGCTGGACGAACTGGAACCGGCCCTGGGGGAGGCGATCCACGACTATACGGCGACGCCGCTGTATCCATGGCCTCTGGCCGTCGCCTTGGCGCTCAGTCTCGGGATCGCCTGGCGCGGGGCCGGACGGCGGAGGGGAGAGGCATGATCGGCGATTTCCATTTCCTGCGTCCCGCCTGGCTGCTGGCGCTGGTGCCCCTGGTCTGGCTGGCCATACTTTGGCTACGCGTGCTGCCGCTACGCAACCCCTGGGTCGGGATCGTCGATCCTCCCCTGCTGCGCCGCCTAGCCATCGGCCAGGAGAAGGGCGAGGCTCGCCGGCTGCCTTTCCATCTCGTGACGGCAGGATGGGTCCTGACGGCACTGGCCCTGGCCGGGCCGACCTGGTCGCGCCTGCCGGCGGTCAAGTTCCGTTCCGATACGCCCCCTCTGGTGATTGCGCTCGACCTGTCCAGGTCCATGGATACGCAAGATGTCATGCCGTCGCGTCTGGGGCTGGCGCGGCTCAAGCTCGATGCCTTCCTGGAGCGCCTTCCGCCGCGCGAGGTCGGGTTGGTGGCTTTCGCCGGTACCGCTCATGCCGTGATGCCGCCTACCGAGGACATGGCCCTGATCCGCAGCCTGCTGCCGTTCCTTGAGACGGCGCTGATGCCGGTGCAAGGCACGGCGGCCGGCGCCGCCCTCGATGTGGCTTGGTCACAGATCCGGGCCAACGGCAATCGCGAGGGAGAGGTGCTGCTGGTCAGTGACGGCAGCGACGGCGCCGCCGAAGCCGCCGCCGTGGCGAGGCGGCTGGGCGGCGAGGGCTTGCGGGTCTCGGTGCTGGGGGTGGGGACGGCGGCGGGCGGGCTGATCCCCTTGCCGGAAGGCAACGCCTTGGTTCATGACGGCCGTCCGGTGGAGACCCGCCTGGACGCCACCGCCCTCCGGACCGTCGCCCAGGCGGGAGGAGGGGCTTTCGCTATTGCCGGGGCCGGCGATGCCGACCTGGCGGCCCTGGTGCCGCCGGCCCGTTTCATCGCGGTCGGGGAGGGGGGGCGGGAGGAAAGCCGGCCCGAAGCGACGGTCTGGAAGGATCGCGGCCCCTGGCTGGTCCTGCTGTTGTTGCCGCTGGCCGCGCTGGCCTTCCGGCGCGGCTGGTTGGGGGCGGCGGTGCTGGCCGGCTGGACGGCGGCGGCGCCGGCGCAGGCCTTCGAATGGTCCGACCTTTGGCGCAACGACGACCAGAAGGGGCTGGCGGCCATGCATCGGGGCGACGTGGTGGCGGCCGAGCGCTTGTTTCGCGATCCATTCTGGAGGGCGGTGGCGCTCTATCGCCTGCAGGATTTCCAGGGGGCCGCCGCCCTGTTCGGACGCCAGGATTCGGCCGCCGCCCACTACAACCGAGGCAATGCCTTGGTGCAGATGGACCGCTGGGAGGAGGCCGTTGCCGCCTACGACGCGGCATTGCGGCGCGATCCCGCCCTGGAGGCCGCGGCAACGAACCGCGAGATCGTCCTTTCGGGATTGAAGGCCAGGGCGGAACGCGTGCCGCCGGCCTCGGTCCTGCCCGGCAATGCCATGCCGGCGATGGGACGGGAAGGGGAGGCCAAGCCCTACCTGGAGGACTTCCTGGCGGAAAAGGGCGGTGACCGCCAACTGAAGGACATCGAAGGAAGGACTCCCGAGACTGGCGTCCGGGCGGTCATGGGCGGCGGCGCCATCCTGGGCGGCAACGAGGAAAATCGGGAAGGAGAAACCGGTCCCGGCACTGGACAGGCTTCCCGCAAAGCCGGGTTCGGCGGCAAGGACGAGGATAGCGTCCGCCGTCCCGGCACTCGTCCCGGCGAGGCCCCGTCGGCGGGCGAGGCGCCACCGGACGACGCCAAGGTCCCGCCGGCCGATGATCGCTTTGCGCCCCCGCCGGCGGATATGTCGAAGGAAGGCCTTGCGGCGAGGACTTTGGGCAAAGCGGTCGGCGCGCCGGCCGATGGCCGGACACGCCGGCCGGAGACCGGGGGCGAGCCGGAGGAGGACAAGTCCCTTCTCCAAGACCACGAGCCGCTGTCCGGAGGCACCCAAGGAGAAAGGATGGAAGAGCAGGTCAAGGACGAGCGCCTCGCCGATCCCACCGACGCCGGCCGCAAGATGGCGCCCGAGATGCGCCAATCCATGGAGCAGTGGCTGGCTCGCATTTCGGACGATCCCGGCGGCCTGCTGCGCGAGAAATTCCGGCGCGATGCCGAAAGGTCCCGGGCCTCCGGAGCCGCGGGGAGGCCATGGTGAGGTGGTTCGGCCTGCTTCTTCTCCTTCTCGTCCGGCCGGTGGGGGCGGCTGACCCGTTCGTCGAGGCGGAAGCCTCGCCCCTGCGGCCCTACGTGCAGGCCGAGGTGGCCTATCGGGTGCGGCTCTATCGGTCGTCGAGCTTCCAGACCGGTTACTTCTTCGATCTGGAGGTGCCGGGAGCGGTGGTGGAATTCTCGGGCGAGGACGAACCGGTGGAGGCGATTCGCGACGGCCGCTCCCTGCAGATGATCGAGCGTCGCTATCGGCTGTTTCCGCAACGAAGCGGTCGCCTGGAGATACCGTCGCCCGTCTTCAGCGGTCGCGAGGCCTTTGCCAAGGGCGAGCCCATGGTTCTCGACGTGCGACCTCGCCCGGTTGGGGCGGAGGGCCCTTGGTGGCTGCCTGCTCGGGCCCTGGAATTGGCCGAGGAATGGCGCATCGGGCCGCCGCCACACCGGGCCGGAGAGCCGCTGGAGCGCATCGTGACCGTGATCGTGGACGGCCAGACGGGGGCGCAGATTCCGCCGATTCCGTTGTTTCCCGGCATGCGGCGCCTGCAGGCCGAAGCCAGCCACGAGCGACGAGACGGCCGCATCGTCGGCCGCCGGGTGGAACGCCAGGTTTGGATACCGCAGGAGGCCGGAATGGTCACCGTTCCGGCCATCGTGATCCCGTGGTGGGACGTAGAGGAGGACATGCCCCGGAAGGCGAGTCTTTCCGGCCGGAGCTTCGCCATCGCGCCGTCAAGCCGGCCGGCCGTCGTTTCCATACCGGCGGTGGTGGCGGATTCGCCGGTTCCCGCAGGGAGCCTCGCCGCGCGCTTGGCACCGGTGCCCGGTGCGGTGGGCATCGGCCTCGGGTTGCTTCTGGCGCTTTGGCTGGCTGATCGCATTCTCTCCTTGCCGCGGGTCGTGCGCGGCCGTCGGTTGGCTGCGGCGCACCGTCGCTTCGCCCGGGCCTGCCGTGACGGCGATGCCGCAGCCGCCCGCCGGGCCCTGCTGGACTGGGGCGCCGTGCGTTGGGAACCGGCGCCTCGCGGTCTGCGGGACCTTGGGTCGCGCTTGGGTGGGGAATCGGCGCGCGCCCTGGATGCCCTCGATTCGGCGCTCTACGGGCCGACGGGAACCTGGGCGGGAGACGAGGCTTATCGCCATCTCAGCCCTGTCTTGCGCGATGAAACCCGGAATCGGCGCTCGCGCCGACGGTCCCTGCCAGACATGGTCCCGGAAAAAACTGCCGACGACTAGGCCGAATTTGCCGGCTACTAGGCAGATTTTGCCGGGCCCGGTTTCGGGGTTTGTTGGCGTATATCATTGAAATTAAATCAATTGACGTGGTGGCGGGAGTGTTTCCTTGCCGTTTCCTGGCTGGCATGGCCGTTGCTTGGTAATCGTTGAGGACGGCGCCCAGGACAAGAAAGGTCAGGTAAAGGCATCTCCTCCCGAAACGACAGCACCCCAGGTGGTTCGAAGAGGCTCATCCCCTCTCCTCTCCCCCCGAAGGCCTCGAACCACCTCTTCCCACGGAGCCGGCCCCCCCCAGCCGGCTCCGACCCTTTTCAGACAAAGGAAAACCCCGCGGAGTCTCCTCCGCGGGGTTTCCAATCGGCAAACCGGAAAGAAGCTTACTTCGCGTTCTTCTTTTCCTTCTTGGCCTTCTTTTCCTTCTTGGCCTTCTTTTCCTTCTTGGCCTTCTTCTCGGTCTTCTTTTCGGCAGCCTGGGCGGTCGCGGCCTTCAGGCTGGCGGAAGAGAAATCGACGGCGACCGGAGCGATGGCGAAACCGGCGGTGAAGGCGGCGAAGACGAAGGCCGCCAGGATCTTGCGCATGATCACGTGAACTCTCCATTCTGCGCCGGGCGGCGGAATGCCACCCAGGTGCGGAGAATTTGTCATTTGCGGAGCCGATTGGCAACTGGGTCTTCGCGCCTTGTCGGGGGGAATGGGCCGGCGTAGAGTGAGCCGACTCGTCGCAGACCAGGGGAGACGGCCATGCGGAAGATTCTCAAATCCGTGTTCAGTATCGAACGGATGATGGGAGTGGCGATGCTCTTCGCCATGGTGGCCGCCTATATCACCAATCCTTATCCGGTCGAGTTCCTTCGCCTGAAGACCTTCGACTACTTCCAGCAGCTCAAGCCGCGGCAAATTCCCCCGCCGGACAAGAAGCCAGTGACCATCGTCGATCTGGACGAAAAATCCCTGGCCGTGGTTGGACAGTGGCCCTGGGCGCGAACCACGGTGGCGCAACTGGTGGAGAATCTGTTCCAGATGGGGGCGGCCCTGGTTGCCTTCGACGTCGTGTTCGCCGAGGAAGATCGGCTGAATCCCCAAAATGTCGCCGGCACCATGAAGGGGCTTGATCCCGAAACCCAGGCAAAGCTGAAGGCTCTGCCGTCAAACGACTCGGTGCTGGCGGAGACCATCAAGAAATACCGCGTGGTGGTCGGCCAGTCCGGATTCTGGGAGGACCGCCAGATCAAGGCCGGCCCTCCGATACGGCGTTCGGTGGGGATCAAGAGCCAGGAAGGGACGCCCCCCCTCGAATCCTTTCTCGAACACCTTCCCGACATCGTGCGCAACGTGCCGGTGATCGAACAGGCGGCCCAGGGGCACGGCATGTTCACCATCACGCCGGAAACCGACGGCATCGTGCGGCGGGTTCCGGCGTTCTTCGTCTACAACAAGGACCTCTACGGCGCCCTGTCCGTGGAGATGCTGCGCGTCGCCATGGGGAGGTCCACCGTCTTGGTGGAAACCGATCCGGCTGGCGTCCGGGCGGTCCGGGTGACCCGCGATTTCACCCTGCCGACCGATAACAAGGGTCGCATCTGGCCCTACTTCTCCAAGCAGGATAAAGCCAAGTACGTGTCGGCGGTGGACGTGTTGACCGGCACGGCGGACCCGGAACTGATCAAGGGCAAGATGATTATCGTCGGTACTTCGGCGGTGGGTCTGCTGGATATCCGGGCGACGCCGAACGAGCCGCTGCTGCCCGGAGTCGAGGTCCATGCCCAGTTGATCGAGGCGGTTGCCAACAACGCCATCCTGACTCGTCCGCACTACGCGGCCGGCCTGGAGCTTCTTCTGCTGCTGGGGGGCGGCTTTCTGATGATAATCCTGGTCCCCTGGGTTGGGGCCAAGTGGACCTTGGCCATATTCCTCGCCATCGTCGGCGGGGCGGTCTACGGGGCTTGGTACATGTTCGATACCCAATTGATGCTGCTCGATCCGATCTTCGGCTCCGGCGCGGTGATGCTGCTCTACATGATGCTCACCTATGTCGGCTACGCGCGCGAGGAAAGCCAGCGGCGCCAAGTGCGTTCGGCCTTCGGTTTCTACCTCTCGCCGGCCATGGTCGAGCAGTTGGCCGAGGACCCGACTCGGCTCAAGCTGGGCGGCGAGAAGAAGAACATGAGCATGCTGTTCTGCGACGTCCGCGGCTTCACCACCATTTCCGAGATGTTCGACGCCGAAGGCCTGACCAAACTGATCAACAAGCTATTGACGCCGCTGACCGGCGTGATCCTGGAACGCAAGGGCACGGTCGACAAATACATGGGCGATTGCATCATGGCCTTCTGGAACGCGCCCCTGGACGATGCCGACCACGCCCGCCACGCCTGTCTCTCGGCCCTGGAGATGAACGCCACCATGGGACCGCTAAACGACAAGCTGGCGGCCGAGGCGGCGGCGGAAAACCGTAAGATGATTCCGCTCAAGGTTGGTATCGGCGTGAACTCGGGCGATGTGGTGGTCGGTAACATGGGGTCCGATCAGCGTTTCGACTATTCCATCCTGGGCGACGAGGTGAACTTGGCCTCGCGCCTGGAAGGCCAGTGCAAGACCTATCACGTGGATATCGTGCTCGGCCAAAACACCCAGGCCCAGGTACCCGGCCTCGCCACGCTCGAACTGGACCTGATCAAGGTGAAGGGAAAGACTGAGGCTGTGCGGGTCTTTACCCTGCTGGGCGACGAACAGGTCGCCCAGTCGCCCGCCTATCGCGACCTGCGGGCCGCCCATGACGGCTTGCTGGCGGCCTACCGCGCCCAGGACTGGACGGCAGCCAAGGCGCGCTTGGCCGACTGCCGACGCCTGATGGACGGCTACAACATGGCCGGCTATTACGAGATGATGGACGAGCGCGTCGCCGAGTTCGAGCAGAACCCACCGGGCGCCGAATGGGACGGCGTCTACGTGGCGAAGACCAAGTAACTCTGAAAAAGAGAAGGCCGGGAAGCCCCTATCCCTCGCCTTCCGGGGTGGCGGTCGTCGCGGCTTCGCCGCCGCCATGGACGGTGCCGGCGCGGGCGCGGGCGACGGCGATGGCCTTTTCCAGTTCGGCTTCCGTACAGAGCCCCAGGCTCACCGGGTTGCGCGGCTTGATGTTGGTGGCGTTCCAGTGGGACCGGTCGCGCACCGACTGGATGGTCGACTTCGTAGTGCCGATCATCTTGGATACCTGGGCATCGCTGATCTCGGGGTAGTTCTTGAGAATCCAGGCGATAGCATCCGGGCGATCCTGCCGCTTGGAGACCGGGGTATAGCGCGCTCCCTTGGTCTTGCCCTGCAGTTCCGCCGAGGCCAGGGGGGCCGGCTGCAGCTTGGCGTTGGGATCGGCTTGGCAGCGCTCGATCTCGTCGCGGGTCAGTTCGCCGGCGTTTACCGGGTCCAGGCCCTGCATGGCCGCGACCTCGCCATCGGCGATGGCCCGGACTTCCAAGGCGTGGAGTCCGCAGAAGTCGGCGATCTGCTCGAAGGTTAGCGCGGTATTTTCCACCAACCAGACGGCCGTGGCCTTGGGCATGAGGGGATGCGCCATGGTCTCCTGTTTCCCGTTCCCGATGAACACCAGAAAGAAGTGGGGGCGCCGCAAAGGCGCCCGACGAGGCCTTATATACTGCCCGGCGGGCGCTGGGTCAAACACCTCGTCCCCGGGGAACCGAACGCCCCCATCACGCCCGCGCTCCCAGGCATTCTGCTGCCGTTCCGAGTTCTGGCATATAGGACCATATAATCTCACATGTTCGATTTATGAAATTTATGCATTTGATGTAATATGGAAATATACCTCTATTCCACACACAACGTTCCCTCCCGCACCGGGAAAGAATCGGATCGCGCTGGAACATTCATCAAAGGGGAGCCGGTAGTATGTGTCATTGGTCATTCATGGAACGACTATTTGGATAGCAACAGGAACGGCGGCTGGGCCTGGGAGAAGAAGATATCCCAGAAAATAGCCGACGATCCCCGATGAACTCCTGGACGTCCTTCTAGGCGGTGCCGATGCGAAAGCGGCCCTTGATCCGAACGGGCTTCTCGATGCTTTGAAGAGGGCCTTTGCCGAGCGCGCCTTGAATGCCGAAATGGGGACCATCACCTGTCGGCCGGCGTCTGTTGGCGACACTGGTGCGCGCGGGTTGGGCGTGCTATCATCGGCCTTGGTTGCTACAGGAGGTAGAGCCATGGAAATCGGACGAGTGGCAGAAGCCGCCATGATGAAGAGCGCGATGGTGGGGCAGGAACTCAACGTCGCCATGCTGAAGCAGCAGAACGAGGCGGACAAGGCGATTGTGCAGGTCGTGGCACAGGCCACGCAACAGAACGCCCAGGCTGTCGCCAGCGGACGGATCGATATTTCGGTCTGACGGGATTGCGCCTGCGCCTTCGGAGGCCCTGCTTTCTGCGGGGATTTAGGTGTTTTCGGTTGGTATCGTCGGCAGCGCGAGGGTGATCTCGCAGCCTCCGTCGGCCATCGCGGAAGCCGCGATGGCGCCCCCCCAGCCTTCGACGATGCGGCGGCATTTGGCCAGGCCGATGCCGGTGCCCGGATAGAGTCCCATCGGGTGCAGGCGGACGAAGGGGTTGAAGATGCGCTCCTCGTATTCGGCGTCGAATCCGATGCCATTATCGGCAACCGTGGTCATGGCGTAGCCGGCGAGGGTTTCCGTCGTGATGCGGATCTGGGGCGGCCGTTGGGGAGAATGGAACTTCACCGCATTGTCGAGAACTTCGCGGAACACCACCTCCAGGCCGTGGGGATCTGCCATTACCGACGGAAGAGGCTCTGAATCGAGGGTGCCGCCCCGCTCGGCAACGGCGGGCAGAAAATCGGGGACGACAGTCATCAGTATCTGCTGGGCGTCCACCGGCACCGCCACTTCGGGCGGGCGGGTCTGGGCATAGTCGAGCAGGTCGTGGAAGACCGCGTGCAGACGCCGGGCACTCTCGGCGATGAAACCCATCTCCTCGCGGCTGTCGCCGTCCAGTCGGTCGCCCAGCTTCCTTTCCAGCCGTTGGGCATAGGTGACCATCTGGCGGATGGGTTCGCGCAGGTCGTGGGCAGCCACCTGGGTGAAGCGATCCAGGTCGGCGTTGGCCCGCTTGAGCCGGGCGAGCGCGGTTTCGGTCTGGCGGGTGCGGGTCTCCAGGGCGTTGGCCATACCGTTGAAGGTGTGGGAAAGCTCGCCGATCTCGCGGCTTCCGCCATCGAAGGCGACGCGGGCGGCCAGGTCGCCTTCGGCCAAGCGTTCCGCGGTGCCGGCCAAGCGCCGGATATCGCGCAGCAACAAACCCGACCCGAACCATCCTACCAGTCCCACAAGGAAGCCAACCCCGGCCACCACCGCCATGGATAGCCAGAAGGTCGCAAGCGCGGAGGCGATCAGTTCGTCGCGCTCGACGGAAATCACCGCGAAAAGGCCTGTGTCGCTGGTTCCGCCCAGCGGCGAGAAACCGAAAATCTGGCGCTTTCCATCTACTCCCATACCCTCCGTCACGCCCTCGCCTTCTTCCCGCATGGGGCGGAGAATTCCTCCGTCGGGCAGCAACTTGCCCACCGAGTTTTCGGGATCGGGGCTGCGAAAGGCGATGCGTCCGGTGCTGTCGACCAGGCTCAGGTGGCCGGCGGCGGGAAGTTCCGCGTGGGTGAGGGTGCTGCGCAGATGGGCGATGTCATAGGCGGCGAAGGCCACCGCCACGGGCTTGCCGCCGGGATCGCGGATGGCTCTGGCGAAATGGATCGCCGGGGTTCCGGCGATCCCTTCGGGCCTTACGTCGCCGACGGTCAGGCCGTCGCCCGCCAAGGCGCGGGGGAACCAGGGATGGTCGGCCACGCTGACCGGGTCGGACAGGGGCTGGGAACTGCAGATCACTAGACCTGCGGGGTTGGCGACGGCGAAGGCTGCATATTGTCGCAATTTACCTTGCATGCGGGTCAGGACCCGGCGGCAGTGTTCCAGGTTGCCGCTTTCGATGGAGGGGAAGGTTGCCACCGCTTCCAGCAGGTCGCGTGTTCCGCCGACCATCTGTCCGTTGTCCGAAGCCAGTTGGCGGGCCAGGGCGACAACCTGCTCGGAGGCCATGTGGAGACTGTGGCGGGCTTCCCGCGAGGCATTGAGCAGACCCACGGCGGCGGCGGGAACCATTGCCGCGGCGATCAGGATCATGACTCTCGTGCGCAGCCCCAGCGACATGGGTTTCTCCATTGCCGACGCCCCTGCTTCCTGCAACATTAGGACGGTCGGGACGGCCTGTCACGTCCGTTGACGGGGTGAAGGAACCCCAAGGCAACAAACAGGCCCATCACCCGCAGTCTGCGGGCGAGACATCCTGGGGCCGCCTTCACCCGATCACCCTGCAGTCGTTCCCGACTCGACTTTCCATGCCCAAGCCCTGTATGGAAAGGGAAAAGCTTCGCCAGGGGAAGAAACCATGACGGCGGACAGGCGCTATTTCATCGTCGGCGGCGCCGGCTTCATCGGCAGCCATTTCACCGACCGCCTGCTGGCGGACGCGGCGACCGAGGTCGTCACCCTCTACGACAATTTCTCCTCGGGCCGCGAATGGCATTATGCCGACCATCGCAAAGACGGCCGCCTGGCGGTGGTGCGGGCCGACGTCAAGGACCTGGACCGGCTGACGGCGGCCATGGCCGGCCATGGTACGGTCATCCACCTGGCCTCCAACCCGGACATCGCCCGCGCGGCGAGCGAACCGGCCGTCGATTTCGTCGAAGGCACCCTGCTCACCCATAACGTGGTGGAGGCGCTACGCATCAACGGGGGCGGTCGCATCCTCTACGCCTCGGGCAGCGGCATCTACGGCGACCTGGGCGAGGCCGAAGCCGGCGAAGACCACGGGCCCTTGCTGCCGGTGTCCACCTACGGGGCCAGCAAGCTGGCCGGCGAGGCGATGATTTCCGCCTACGCCTTCATGTTCGGCCTGACCGGGGCCGCCTTCCGCTTCGGCAACGTGGTGGGGCCGCGCCAGACCCACGGCGTGGGCTTCGACTTCGCCCGCCGCCTGCTGAAGGAGCCCGGACACCTGGATATCCTGGGCGACGGCAGCCAAAGCAAATCCTACATCCACGTGGACGACGTGGTTTCCGCCGTCCTGCTGGCCAAGGACAAGGCGCCCCGCCCGTTCGCCGCCTACAACGTGGCCACCGGAGACTACGTGACGGTGGCCGAGATCGCCCGCCTGGCGGTCGAATGCCTGGGCCTGGACCCGGCCGCCGTCGAATTCCGCTACGCGGGCGGCAAGCGGGGCTGGAAGGGCGACGTTCCGGTGGTGCGGCTGTCCACCGACCGCATCCAGGCGCTGGGCTGGCGCTGCCAGCGGCCGACCCGCGAGGCCTTGCGGGATTCCATCCTGGCCATGCTCCCCGATCTCAGGGCGGGGCGCCTATGACGATGCCCTTCTGTGACCCCGGTCGCAGCCCCCGGAACGAGAACGCGGCATGATGGACGAACCTTACGGGAAAGGCGTGCCATGACCGCTTCCAGCCCTCTCCGCGTCAAGATCTTCGCCGATGGCGCCGACAAATCGACCATCGCCCGCTATTGCGCCGATTCGCGCATCGCCGGATTCACCACCAATCCGACCCTGATGCGCAAGGCCGGGGTGACCGACTACGAGGCCTTCGCCCGGGAGGTAGTGGACTTGGTCGACGACCGACCGGTCTCCTTCGAGGTCTTCTCCGACGACTTCGCCGAAATGGAACGCCAGGCCCTGCACATCGCCAGTTGGGGAGCCAATGTCGCGGTCAAGATCCCGATCACCAATACGCGGGGAGACTCCGCCGCGCCCCTCCTGCGCCGCCTGTCCGACGGGGGCGTCCGGGTGAATGCCACCGCCATCCTTTCGGTGGAGCAAGTCCGCGTCGCCGCCCAGGCCCTGTCCGGCACTCCCCAGGGCTATGTTTCCGTCTTCGCCGGCCGCATCGCCGATTCGGGACGCGACCCCCTGCCCCTGATGCGGGAGGCGTTGGCCATCCTGGCGGCACACCCCGGCTTGGAGTTGATCTGGGCCAGCCCGCGCGAAGTCCTCAATATCGTGCAAGCCGACGCCATCGGCTGCCACGTCATCACCGTGACATCCGACCTGCTGGAGAAGATGCACCTGTTCGGCAAGGATCTGGCGGAATACTCGCTGGAAACCGTGCGGATGTTCCATGACGACGCTCGTCGTGCCGGCTATTTCCTTTAGCCGTCGAGGAACTTGGGAAAACTCCCTAGATTCCTACGCACCGTGACGACTGTGTGTGGTAAACGTGAAACACCTTGGAGGATTCGATCCATTCCCGGAAAATCCTCTATGGGCCCGGTGCATCATCGGGTATAGTTTTGTCCAGTTACAAAAAGGTGGGGGCCCGGATTCCATTATTCCCACCCGAAGTGCCTTGCAGGTGGAGGGCCGACGCCCTACGTGACTTCAACATCTCCGGCATACCGGGGAGAGCGTCCGAGCCAAGAAATCATCCTTTTCATCCTTCGACTGGAGTGGGTTACGATGTACAACATGAGGAAGGCCGTGATTGCCGCGGCGTTCGTGGCGCCTGCGCTTCTGCTTGGTGCCTGCGGTACCTACAACGTCAATGAAATCGCCACCATGCCGAGCAAGGGCGATGCCTTCGCCAATGCCCTGCACAAGCACTACATCGATCGCGCCAAGTTCGAGGTGGGCGAGGGCGACTGGCGTTCCGTCGACTTCTTCGCCAGCCGCGCCGAAATGGCCGCCATGGGTCAGGCCGTCGCTCCCCAGCCCCCCACCGATCGTGGGCTGAAGGTCGACGTCGCCGACATCAAGGCCGGTCACGAGAAGCTGAAGGCCGCCCTGGCCGCCGGCGCCCAGAAGAGCCAGCCCGTCGCCTGTTCCTATGCCCAGACCTGGCTCGAGCATTGGATGGAGCAGTCCGAGGAAGGCTGGCAGATGGATCACATCGCCATGGCTCGCAAGGGCTTCGAGGAGAACATGCCGAAGTGCGTGGCCGAGAAGAAGGCCGAGCCCGCGCCGGCTCCGGCTCCGGTTCCGGTGCCCGGTCCCTTCGACGTCTTCTTCGACTTCAACGGCAAGACGCTTAACGCGGAAGCCCAGGCCACGGTGAAGAAGATCATCGAGGCTTCCAAGGCCTACAAGCCGGCGACCGTGATGCTCAAGGGCCACACCGATACCTCCGGCGCCACCGCCTACAACGAGGCGCTGGCCAAGACCCGCGTCTCGGCCGTCGCCGCCGCCCTGAAGAAGGGTGGCGTGGTCGGCAAGGTGGGAACCTCCGCCCATGGCGAGGCTTCCCCCCGTGTCGCCACCGGCGACAACGTGAAGGAAGGCAAGAACCGTCGCGTGGAAGTGACCTTCTCCAAGTAATCGCTTCCGACGGCCAAGGTTCGGGGCGCGGCTCCTTCGGGGGCCGCGCCCCTTCCTTTTTCGGGCCGGCGCTCCTATAACCGGTCCATGCAGGACCAACCCCTGGTCATCGACGTCGTCTTCGACGCCATCTGTCCCTGGTGCTATGTGGGAAAGCGACGGCTTGAGGCCGCGCTCGCCCAACGGCCGGCCATCCCGGCCGTGCGCCGATGGCATCCGTTCCTGCTAAATCCCCAGATGCCCCAGGAAGGCATGGACTGGACGGCCTATGTGACCCGCAAGTTCGGCGGCGAGGCTCGCCTGAAGCGCGTCTTCGACGCCATCGTCACGGCCGGAGAATCCATCGGCATCCCGTTCGCCTTCGAACGCATCCGCCGCACGCCATCCACCATCGACGCCCATCGGCTGGTGCGCCGCGCCGCCCTGACCGGCCGGGGGGCGGACACCGTGGAGGCCCTGTTCCGCGCCTATTTCCTGGAAGGGCTGGATACCGGCGACCGCGACGTGCTGGTCGCCATCGGCGAGGGCCTGGGGCTGGACGGGGGCGAGTTGCGCCGCCTCTTCGCCTCCCAGGAGGACGTGACGGCCATCTACGACGAGAACGCCCGCGCCCACCGCCTGGGGATCAACGGCGTGCCGTCGTATATGTTCAACGGCCAACTCGCCATTTCCGGCGCCCAGGAACAGCAGGTTCTTGTCCGCATGCTCGACCTGTCCCGCGTCGCCCGCGAAAGCGGCTTCACCCTCACCGAATCCGAAGGCGGCATGTCGCGCCCGTGACCTACCTGAGCTTCGGCAGCGGCTCCAGGTAGCCGACCGCGCCGCGCCGGTCGATATGCCCGGCCAAAGCGCAGCTGACGGCACCCCCTCATTCCCGCAAGACGCAAAAACCCGCTCCGGGAAGGGCGGAGCGGGCTTGCGAATCGGGGAAAGGCGGATGGATCAGGCGACGCGGCTGGCGGGCAGCAGGGCCGGATTGATGGCGTCCAGAAGTTCCGGCAGGGTGCTGCAGACCGTAAGGCCCCAATCGCCGAAGCCGTTGGCCATGTAGGCGCCGGATTCGCTCTTGGCCAGGCGGACGGTCGCCCCCGCGGGCGCGTCCAGGTGAACGATAATCAGGTCGCGGCCGTTGTTGCCGCTCACCCGTTCCCACCGGGCCCAGCCCGGCGTCTCGTCGAAACGTTCGACGAAGCACTGGAGTTCATCTTCGCTGAACTCGAGATTGATCATTGGGGTCTCCTTGCGCGGGAACCAAGCCAAGTTGGCCGTCCCGTCTTCGTTGCTGGCCGTGCGAGCCATCGTTACGTCGTTGGTGATGTCGTTCATCGTTTCGGTCCTTCCGGGCTGCGGTCATCCCCCGACCACCGCTTCCCTGTGTATTTTGCTGCACCGCAGCATCCAGGTTCCATATAACATCATCGCACGGGTAGTTTCAACAACTCGTTAACGGGGGCGTTCCCCTCTGCGATCTTCCTACAATGCACTGATATCAAGGCGATTTTGTGGCACACAAGGCCGCCAGGTCGCCTAACAGCCGGTGAATGCCTGCCATGCGTTCGGCGGGGGTCTCCCAATTTCGCATCAGCACAAGCTTGTGGTCGGGGCGCAGCTTGGCGGTGCCCGCCTGGCCTTGCAGCCAGGCCACCAGACCGCCCGGATTGGCGAAGGAATTGTGCCGGAAGGCCACCACGGCTCCCTTGGGACCGGCCTCCACCTTTTCCACCCCGGCGCGGCGGCACAACTGCTTGACCGCCACGGTTTTCAACAGGTTCTCGGCTTCGGACGGCAAGGGCCCGAAGCGGTCGATCATCTCGGCGGCGAAGGATTCGATATCGGCCGGATCGGCCAGGCGGGCGATGCGGCGATAAAGATCGAGACGCACCGCCAGATCGGCCACGTAGCCGTCGGGAATCAGCACCGGCATGCCGACGCCGATCTGCGGGCTCCAGTCTTCCTCCATGATGCCGCCCTGGCCGTGCTCGCGAGCCTCGCGCACGGCGTCTTCCAACATCTGCTGGTACAGTTCGATGCCGACTTCGCGGATGTGGCCCGACTGTTCCTCGCCCAGCAGGTTGCCGGCGCCGCGGATGTCCAGGTCGTGGCTGGCCAGCGTGAATCCCGCCCCCAAGGTGTCCAAAGTCTGCATGACCTCCAGGCGCCGTTCGGCGGCCTTGGACAGCTTCTGGCGCGGCGGCAGGGTCAGGTAGGCGTAGGCCCGCTGCTTGGACCGCCCCACCCGGCCGCGCAACTGGTAGAGCTGGCCCAGGCCGAACATGTCGGCACGGTGGATGACGATGGTGTTCACCGCCGGCATGTCGAGGCCGGATTCGATGATGTTGGTCGACAGCAGGACGTCGAAACCGCCGTCGGCGAAGGCCGCGATCTTGTCCTCGATCTCGCGCACCGGCATGCGGCCGTGCATGAGTTCCACTTTAACTTCAGGGACCAAACCCTTGATCTGGGCCGCAACGCCATCAAGGTCTTCGATGCGCGGGCAGACGTAGAAGGTCTGACCGCCCCGATAGCGCTCGCGCAGAACGGCCTCGCGGATCACCACCGGATCGAAGGGCATGACGTAGGTGCGCACAGCCAAGCGATCGACCGGCGGGGTGGCGATGATGCTCATCTCGCGCACGCCGCTCATGGCCAGTTGCAGGGTGCGGGGGATCGGGGTGGCGGACAGGGTCACCACGTGGACGTCGGACTTCAGCTTCTTGAGCTTCTCCTTGTGGGCGACGCCGAAGTGCTGTTCCTCGTCGACGATCAGCAGCCCCAGGTCCTTGAAGCGCAGGTCGCCGGCCAGCAGGGCGTGGGTGCCGATGACGATCTCGACCGTGCCTTCCTCCAGGCCGCGCTTGATCTCCTTGGCCTGCTTGGCGCTCACCAGACGGGACAGTTGTTCGATGCGCACCGGCAGGTCGCGAAAGCGTTCCCGGAAGGTCTTGAAGTGCTGGCGGCAAAGCAACGTGGTCGGCACCACCACCGCCACTTGGCGCCCACCCAGGGCGGCGACGAAAGCGGCGCGCAGGGCGACTTCCGTCTTGCCGAAGCCCACGTCGCCGCAGACCAGCCGGTCCGTGGGCTTTCCCGACGCCAGATCCTCGATGGTCTCCTCGATGGCGCGGCGCTGGTCGTCGGTCTCGGTATAGGGGAAGCGGGCGCAGAATTCGTCGAACAGGCCTTCCGGCGGCGGCAAGGGCGCCGCCTGGCGCAGCGCCCGGGCGGCGGCCACCTGGATCAGTTCGGCGGCCATTTCGCGAATGCGCTGCTTCATGCGCGCCTTGCGGGCCTGCCAGGCCGCACCGCCCAGTTTGTCGAGTTGGACCCCCGCCGTTTCCGAGCCGTAGCGCCCGATCAGCTCGATGTTCTCCACCGGCAGGTAGAGCTTGTCGCCGCCGTCGTAGATCAGGCGCAGGCAGTCGTGGGGGGCGCCCAGGACCGAGATGGTCTCCAGCCCGTCGAAGCGGCCGATGCCGTGGTCCGCATGGACCACCAGATCGCCTTCCAGCAGGCTGGAGGCGTCGGCGATCACGTCTTCCGGCCGCACGCGCGAGCGGCGCGGCCGCACCAGGCGGTCGCCCAGCACGTCCTGTTCGGCGATCACCGCCATGTCGGGGGTGGCGAATCCCTTTTCCAGGCCCACCACGATCAGGGCGACCAGGGCCGGCGGCAAGGCCATGGCGTCTTGCCAGGAATCGACGGCGGCCATGGCGTCCAGTCCGTGCTCGCGCAGCACGGCGGCCAGGCGGTCGCGCGAGCCCTGGGTGAAGGTCGCCAGGGCCACCCGCCGCCCCGCCGCC
>JAMOBD010000060.1 GCA_039908345.1 Magnetospirillum sp. WYHS-4 | reverse complement strand
CGACCTCGCCCAACTGGCGGGCCGCCGTGACCGCGTTCAGGGTGGCGGGCTTGAGGGTGGCGTCGTCGTGTTCGGCCAGCACCAGGACCGTCATGGGATCACCTTGGCCTCGTGGCGCATCTTGTCCACCAGTTCGGCCACCGAGGCGACCATGACGCCGCCCTGGCGGGCGGGCGGTTCCTCCACCCTGAGGACGGTCAGGCGCGGCGCCACATCGACGCCCAGGCCGGCCGGGGTAGCGGTCTCGATGACCTTTTTCTTGGCCCTCATGATGTTGGGCAGGGTGGCGAAGCGGGGCGTGTTGAGCCGCAAATCGGCGGTCGCGACGGCGGGCAGCGCCACCGCCAGGGTCTCCAGCCCGCCGTCGATCTCGCGGGTCACCAGGGCGCGCCCGCCGTCGACGTCGATCTTCGAGGCGAAGGTGGCCTGGGGCCAGCCCAGCAGGCCGGCCAGCATCTGGCCGGTCTGATTGGCGTCGTCGTCGATGGCCTGCTTGCCCAGCAGGATCAGGTCGGGCCGTTCCCGTTCCGCCACCGCGCGCAGCAGCCGGGCGGCGGCCAGGGGCTGGATCTCGGCCTCGGTTTCGATCAGCAGCGCCCGGTCAGCGCCCATGGTTTTCCTTGAGGCGGATCGATTCTTCGACGGCGATTTCGTCGAAGGGGTTCATGGACATCTTGACGCCCGCCGTCTCGACGCCCGAGCCGTCCGCCTTGACGCGGATGCGCACGTTGTAGTCGATGACCCGCTTGACCGCGACAAGGACCTTCATGGCCGCCCGCACCCCCTCCATTGTGCAATGCACAATAAGAAGATGACGATACGGTGAAATCGGGGGGGCTGTCAACGCCCCCTCCGGGTAGGCCACTTGGAGGGGAAACTCAAGGAATCAGCGGGTTGCGCCTGGTTGCCAGAGCCGGTCGCCGGCCCCCTGCCCGTTCTCATGCCGCGCCAGCACAAAAAGCAGGTCGGACAGGCGATTCAGGTAGCGGACGGCCTCGGGGTTGACCGTCTCGCGGCCCGCCAGGTCGCAGACCAGCCGTTCGGCCCGCCGGGCCACGGTGCGGGCCAGGTGCAGATGGCCGGCGGCCGGGCAGCCGCCCGGCAGGACGAAGGATTCCAGGGGCGCCAAGGCGGCGTTGAGGGAGTCGATTTCCCGTTCCAGGCGCTCCACCTGGGCGGCGACGATACGCAGGGCGCCCGGCGCCTCTCCGGGGGTGCAGAGATCGGCGCCCAGGTCGAAAAGGTCGTTCTGCAACCGTCCCAGGATGGCGTCGGCCTCGGGCGAGCAGGAAAGGCGCGCCAGCCCCAGACAGGCGTTGGCCTCGTCGACCGTGCCGTAGGCGGCGACGCGCAAGTCCCGCTTGGACACGCGGGTGCCGTCGCCCAGGGAAGTCTCTCCCTTGTCGCCGCCCCGGGTATAGATGCGTGTCAGCTTGACCATGGCCCGCCTACTTGATCGTCACCTCGCGCCGGATGCGCAGGTCCGGCTGGCCCTTGCGGGCCAGGATGGCTTCGCCGCGATAGAGCCCTTCCTTCCAGAACAGGCTCTTGCGCGGCGCGCCGGCGAAGGCGAAGCGGCGGGCCTGGTCCTTGTCGAGGGTCTTGGCGTGGCGAATGACGTCCGTCCCGTCGGGCGCCTGGATCAGGATGGCCAGTTCGTCGCCCGCCCGCACGTTGAAGATATCGACCCAGAAGACCAGGGCCGGCGCCAGAAGCGGCAGGACCGAATCGTGATAGAGGCCGGCGCGCACCCCTTCCACCTTGGGTTCGCTGGGCGCGAAGCCGGCCAGGTAGAGCGCGGTCGGCCGGTAGGGCAGGCGGTCGAGAACCTCGGGGGTCCAGAGGGCGTTCCGGCCCGGCCCGCAGTCCTTGCCCGTCTCGTCCGCCCCCCGGAAGGGATCGACGATCTCCTTGCCCTTCATGGCTTGCAGGTGGACATGGGGGAATTCGGTTTGGCCCGACAGCCCCACCAGGCCCAAAGGCGTGCCCGCTTCCACCTTGTCCCCCTTCTTCACCTTCACGCTGTTGCGCAACAGGTGGCAGTAGACGGTGGACCAGCCGTCGGCATGGGCGACGTTGACCCCGTTGCCGCATTCCTTGCCCTTGACCGCCTCCGGACCGCCTGCCCCCTGGAACTCGCCGTCCTTCATGCCGTCGCGCGCCCCGCTCACCACGCCGGGCGCGGCGGCCAGGACCGGAACGCCTAAGCGCATGGTCTCCTTGTCGCGGATGGCGAAGTCGACGCCCTTGTGGCCGTCGTAGCCGGCCGTGCCGCAAGCATAGTCGCGAAACAGCGGCGAGGGATCGTGGTCGACATGGTTGACGATCCAGCAGTCCTCGCCCGGCGTGCAGGCGAGCGGCAGGGCTAGACGCGGCGGCTCCGCCAAGCCCAGGGCCGGCCAGAGAAAAAATGCCAATACCGTCGCAACCCGTCGCGAAATGACCATGTCCCGATCCTAGCAAGGCCGGAGCGGCAGGAAAACCGTTACCGTCACAGCTTCAGGACGCCGTCTTGCTTCGGGCCGCCAGCACCGCCAGGGCGCAGGACGCCAGATGGGACGCCGTGTCGTCGGCGACGCCGAACAGCACGATGGGCACGCGGGCGCCCAGCACGATGCCGGCTTCACGGGCGCCGGCCAGGTACTTGAGCTGCTTGGCCAGCAGTTCCGCCGCTTCCAGGTCGGGGGCGACGACGATGTCGGCCTTGCCGGCCACCGGCGAGCGCAGGCCGCTCTGTTCCGCCGCCTTTTCGGAAACCGCCGTGTCGTAGGTCAGCGGACCGTCCACGATACCGCCCGTGATCTGGCCGCGCTCCGCCATCTTGCAGAGCGCCGCCGCCTCCATGGTGGACCGCAGGCGCGGATCGACCCGGTTGATGGCGGCCAGCAGGGCCACCTTCGGCGTCTCGATGCCCAGCAGGCGGGCCAGGTCGATGGCGTTCTGGACGATGTCCGGCTTGTCGGCGAAGGCCGGGTCGGTGTTGATGAGGGCGTCGGTGAGCAGCAGCGGACGGGGATAGTTGGGCACGTCCATGACGTAGACGTGGCTGATGCGCCGGTTGGTGCGGATTCCGGTATGGCGTTCGACGGCCGGCAGCATCAGTTCCTGGATGTAGCCGGAAAACTGGCCCGGCTGGGTGTTCTGGATGATCGCCTCGACTTCCAGGGCGCGGGCCATGGCGACGGCGCGGGCGGCGGCTTCGTGGCTGTGCTGGGTGGAAACGATCTCCACGCCCTTGATGTCGATGCCTTCCGCTTCGGCGGCGGCGCGGATGCGGGCCTCGGGTCCCACCAGCACCGGGCGGATCAGGCCGATGCGAGCCGCCTCCAGGGCGTCCTTCAGCAACGGGCCGCGCACCGCATGGACGATGGCGGCGCGAATCGGTTCCTGCCCCAGGGCCCGTTCGACGATGGCCTTCAGACGGGCCCCGCGATCCCACAGCAGCACCTCGGGCAGTTCCGGCCGTGGCCGGCGCACCTTCTCGGTAGGGGCGATGACGGTCGCCTGGCCCTCGATCACCGGCTTGCCGTCCTGGTTGACGCAGGTGCAGTCCAGCACCAGGCGCTTCTTGTCGTCGTCCCGTTCGACCACCGTGGCGGTGACGGTCACCGTGTCGCCGACGCCCACCGGCCGCTTGAACTTCAGGGTCTGGCCCAGGTAGATGGTGCCCGGCCCCGGCAGCTTGGTCCCCAGCACCGTCGAAATCAGCGCACCGCCCCACATGCCGTGGGCGATGATCTTCTGGAACATGTCGCTTTTCGCGTATTCCTCGTCCAGGTGGGCCGGATTGACGTCGCCCGACATGACGGCGAACAGCTCGATGTCCTCTTGCGAGAGGGTGCGGACCACGCTGGCCGAGTCTCCGACGCGGATTTCGTCGAAGGTCCGATTTTCGATGTATTCCATGGGAAGGTCTCCCTTGTGCCTACCTGTCCCCGGCGGTATTATTGCGGTGCAGTATATGCATCGCACAATACACCGAAACGGCGGGAAATGGAAGGAAACAGCCGATGGCCGAACCCATGACCGAGAACGAGGAACTCCACGGGTACTATTTCGAGGACCTGAAGGAAGGCATGACGGACGTTTACGGCAAGACGGTCACCGATGCCGACATCGTGCTGTTCGCCGGCATTTCCGGGGACATCAATCCGGTGCACCTGAATCACGAGTTCGCCGCCGAGACCATGTTCGAGGGCCGCATTGCCCACGGCATGCTGACGGCCAGCTTCATCTCGACCGTGATCGGCACCCGCTTGCCGGGGCCCGGCTGCATCTACGTCAGCCAGACCTTGAAATTCAAGGGCCCGGTCAAGTCGGGCGACACGGTGATGGCGCGGGCGACCATCCGCAAGCTGATTCCGGAAAAGAAGTTCTGCGAACTGGAGACCATCTGCTCCGTGAAGGGCAAGCCCGTCCTGGTGGGCGAGGCCACCATCCTGGTGCCGTCCAAGAAGGTCAAGTAGTCCCGGGTCGCGGGAGCCGCCGGATATCGCGGCTCCCGCGTCATACCAACCGGCCAATGACTTGACCGGTTGGCATTTTTTCTTGTCCCTCGCCGGGCGCCGCCTCCTGCGGCTTGGCCGCGGCCGCAATGGCCGCTCTATACCGGCCAACAAGTCATTTCGAGGGTTGACCGGTATCACAGCATCTCGACCACCCACTTGGTGACCAAGCCGGTGGCGCGGGCGCACTCGTCGCGGCGGGCTTCGGTGAAGCCCTTGTATTCCTCGGGCTTCCAGAAGTCCCAGGTCCGGCCGGTGAATCTTTTCTGCAGGTCCCCGCAGGTGATGCCGCCGAATTCGGCGACGAAGCGATCGACCAGTTGGCGGCCGGCCTGGAAGTTGGCCATGCCGCGTCCCTTGTCCAATTTGTCGGCGTCGCGGCCCTTGCGGGTCCCCAACGCCACCAGTCCGCCGGTCAGGGCCCCGCAGGCCCCCGCCCCCATCAGGCCGCCGCCGCCCGACAGGCCGTGGCTGGCCTTGATAAGGTCGTCGGATACGCCGCCGACGGCTTCCTTCACCGCGGTGAGCACGCATTGGGGACAACAGCCGTATTTGGCGTCGAGGTCGAAGGCCCTTTCGTAGGCCTGCCGGGCGAGGGTCTCGCGGTCGTCGGTCGTCATGTCGGAATCCGTTTCCTGGTCATCGCCGATGGGTCCTTGTAGCACTTTCCGACCGGCCCCTCATAGACCTGCGGCCGCGCGTTCGGGGCGAGGGCCGGGGCGATACGCGCCCGTGGCAGCAACAATAGCGGCATGGCGGGTTGTGACGGCCCCTTCTCTCTTGCGCTGCCGGCCCGGGTCTTCCAAACTCGCTTCAGGGAAGCAAGGGGGATTCCGCCATGACCGAAACCGGAAGGGATGCCTTGGGGAGGATCGCCCTGTTGGCCGGCATGCCCGCCGCCGAGCGCCTCGCGCTGGCCAAGGAATGCCGCTGGCAGAAGTTCTCCAAGGGCCAGCTCATCTTCGACAAGGACAGCGACAACCGGGACATCATGTTCGTGGTCGACGGACGGGTGACGGTGACCGGTTATTCGCTGGCGGGCAAGGAAATCTCGTTCGCCGAGATCGGGCCGGGCGACCACTTCGGCGAGGTGGCGGCCATCGACGGCGAGGCGCGGTCGGCTGCGGTGACCGCCGCCAGCGACTGCGAACTGGCTTCCCTCAATCCGGTGAGCTTCCAGCGCCTGCTGGAATCCCACCCGGCCATCGGCGCGCAGATCATGCGGCGCCTGACCGCCATCATCCGGCGCTCCACCGAACGTTTGATGGATTTCACGACACTCAGCGCCCACCAGCGGGTCTGTAGCGAACTGATGCGCATGGCCAAGCCCAGCCAGGCGGTGGCGGGAGCCTTCGATATCTATCCCATTCCCACCCAGGCCACCATCTCCAGCCGCATCGGCACCACTCGCGAGACCGTGGCCCGCATCCTGGGCGAACTGATTCGCGGCGGAATCATGGTCAAGAAGGGGCGCTCGGTCACCATCCCCGACATGTCCAAGCTGGAATTGCTGGCCCAGCGCCTCGATGGACGGCACTGAAGCTCTTCCTGTGTCGGCGATCACTGAATCCGGATGCCCGCCGGGGTAGCCTTCCCGAAAGAACGACGGAGAGGCCCCCATGACCAAGAACGGATCGCTGGACACCACCTGGAACGAACTCCGCCGCCTGTGGCTGGAGGGCCGCGAGCAGGCCCCGGCGATTCTTCGCGACATCAAGGAACCGATCCGCTTCCGCAGTCCGCGGGCAAGGCGTGCCGCCGCCCATCGTCAGACCCTCGCCATCGTCGCCATCGGATAGGGTTTTCCGGGGTCGATTTCCTCTTTGGCCGACTCGTGCTAGTTCTCGGGCCATCGCCTTCCTGGGAACCCCGAGCCCCGATGTCCGTCCGAGCCGTCCGCCGCCATCCTCCCTTCCTCGACCAGGCCCGCCAGCAGGCCCTGGACATCCTGGCCGACCGCGAGGAGGGATTGGTCAGTCTGACCCTTCCCGCGCCGGCCGGCTTGGTGCCGAAGGTTCCCGCCGGCCTGACCGATTTCCGCTTTCTCGCGCGGCCTTCGGAGGGTTTGGCCCTGCTGGGCCATCGCCAGGCGGCCAAGCTGCGCGCGCGCGGCCCCGGCCGCTTCGGCGCCCTGGCCGATTTCCTGGCCCGGGCCGGGGAGGCCTGGCGGCATGGGGACCCGGCAGCCACCGGCTTGCGGCCCCGAGCCTTCGTCGGATTCTCCTTCGCCGCGGGCGGCGGACTGACCGCCATCGACCTGCTGCCCGAGGCGGAGATCGTGGTGCCCGCCGTGCTGCTCCAGAACCATGGGGGAACTACGGCCTTCACCTTCACCGCCCGGCCGGGCGGGCGCCGGTCGGCGGAAGCCATCGCCGATTCCTGGATTGCGGGGGCGGCCGAAGTGATGGACCGGCTGACCCGGGTCCCCGATCGCTCGCCCGCAGGTCCCCTGCGGCGCCTGGACAGCGAACCCGAAGATGCCGTCTGGCTGGCGCGGGTCGGGCGGGCCCTGACCGATATCCGCGCCGGACGGCTGGATAAGGTGGTCCTGACCCGGCGCCTGCGGGTGGTGGCGGATCGGCCCTTCGAACCTTCGGTCATCATGGACCGCCTGGCGGAGCGCCATGGCGCTTGCACTCTCTTCGCTCTGGCCGACGATTCGGTCACCGCCGTCGGCGCGACGCCGGAACGGCTGGTCGCCCTGGAGGGAAGGCAGGTGCGCAGCGACGCCTTGGCAGGCACCCTGCCTTTGGGCCCATCCTCCCGGCCCGACGAGAAGGACCGCCACGAACACCGTCTGGTGGCCGACGCCATTCTCTCGGCGTTGCGCCCGGTCTGCGAGGAACTGGACTACCCGCCCCATCCGCGCCTGCTGCGGCTTTCGTCGTTGCAGCACCTCTGGACGCCGGTGACGGGCCGCGCGCGGCCCGGCGTGTCGCTGCTGGACTTGGCGGCCCGACTGCATCCCACCCCGGCGGTGGGCGGAAGCCCCTACCGGGTCGCCATGGACTGGCTTGCCCACGAGGGCGAGCGGCGGATCGGCTGGTACACCGGGGGCATCGGATGGGTCGACGCGGAGGGCGACGGCGACATCGCCGTGGTGCTCCGCTGCGCCGCCTTGAACGGCGACACGGCCATTCTGTCGGCCGGGGCCGGTATCGTCGCCGGTTCGGACCCGAAGGCCGAACTGGCGGAAACCGAACTCAAGCTCGCCACCATGCTGGATGCCCTGGGCGGAGCGCCCGATGGCCGCTGATCTGAACTTCCGCTGGGCCGCCACCCTGACGGCGGCGTTGGCCGACCTGGGCGTCCGCCATGCCGTCATCTCGCCCGGCTCGCGCTCCACGCCCCTGGTCCTGGCCTCCCGGGCCACCGAAGGGCTGAAGACCTGGGTCCAGGTCGACGAACGCTGCGCCGCCTTCTTCGCCCTGGGTCTGGCCAAGGGGACCGGCGCCCCGGTGGCGTTGGTCGCCACCTCGGGCAGCGCGCCGGCCCACTGGTATCCGGCAGTCATCGAAGCCAGCCAGGCCGGAGTGCCGCTGCTTCTGCTGTCGGCCGACCGTCCGCCCGAGATGCAGGACTGCGGCGCCAACCAGACCCTGGACCAGACCCGCCTGTTCGGGGCTCATGTCCGGGCCTTCCTGGGCCTTCCGGTTCCCGACGGGGAAGCGCTGGCCGCCCTACCCAACCTTGCCGCCCGGGCGGTCGACCGGGCGCTCTGGCCCCTGCCCGGCCCGGTGCATATCAACCTGCCCTTCCGCGAGCCGCTGGTGCCCGATGGCATGCCGGCGCTCGCCTCCGTCGCCGTGCCTCGTCTATCCCTTCCCCCTGCCATGCCGGCCGAGGTGCCGGAACTGCGCGGCCGGGGCGTCATCGTCTGCGCCGGCAATCCGGCCCCACCTGCCGCCGATGTCGCGGAACTCGCCCGGACGCTGAGGGTACCCGTGCTGGCCGACCCCCTGTCGGGCCTGCGCTTCGGCAGCCATGACCTGGAACCGGTGATGGTCCGCTACGACGCCTGGGCGCGGGGCGAAAGGTTCGTCGCCGGATCGAGGCCCGACTGGGTGCTGTCCTTCGGCGGGGCGCCGGTGTCCAAGCCTTTGCTGCGCTTCCTGGCCGGCTGCGGGGCAGCGGAATTCATCGTCGTCGACGACCGGGGAAGCTGGTCCGATCCGGTGCGGCGGGCGACCCATATGCTGCGCGCCGGGGCGGGAGCGGTCTGCCGGGCCCTGGCGGACACGCCCCCGGCCCCATCCGGCTGGCTGGAGCGCTTCCAGGAAGCGGACGCCGTCGCGACGCGGCTGGCGGACGCCTTCCCCATCGCCGAACGCGACATGGTGCAGGCGGCGACATCCACCGCCGGGCTGCTGTTTTGCGGCAACTCCCTGCCGGTGCGCGAAGTAGATGCCTTTTCCGGCAAGGGCCCCGCCGGCCCCGTGCTGACGGCCAACCGGGGCGCCAGCGGCATCGACGGCAGCGTTTCCACCCTGCTGGGCCTTGCGGCGGCTCATGGGCCGGCGGTGGGCCTGATCGGCGACCTCGCCCTCTACCACGACATGAACGGGTTGTTGATGGCCCGCGACGGCGGCCTGGATGCGGTCGTCGCCGTGCCCAACAACGGCGGCGGCGCCATCTTCGAGTACCTGCCCCAGGCTCGCCTGCCCGGCTTCGCCGACCACTGGCTGACCCCCACCGGCATCGACCTGGGCAAGGTGGCGGGGCTCTATGGCCTGCCCTATCGCTCCGCCGCCACCGGTGCCGAGTTCGCCACCGCCCTGGACGAGGCCATCGACAGGGGCGGCGTCCATCTGCTGGAAGTCGCCATCGACCGGGAGCGAAGCGTCGCCTCCCACAAGGCCTATTGGGCGGCCGTCGCCGCCGCCGTCGACGCCCTTTGACGAGGAACCCGCCATGGACTGGACCGAACGCACCGACCTGGGCTTTCGCGACGTGCTCTACCACCGCCTGGAGGGCATCGCCCGCATAACCATCAACCGCCCCGAGGTGCGCAACGCCTTCCGGCCCGAGACGGTCCAGGAACTGATCCGCGCTTTCCAGGAAGCCCACCTGGACCCGGAAGTCGGCGCCATCATCCTCACGGGGGCCGGGGACAAGGCCTTCTGTTCCGGCGGCGACCAGCGGGTGCGGGGCGAGGACGGCTACAGGGACGCATCCGGCACCACCCACCTGAACGTGCTGGACCTGCAGCGCCAGATCCGCAGCCTGCCCAAGCCGGTGATCGCCATGGTGGCGGGCTATGCCATCGGCGGCGGGCATGTGCTGCATCTGGTCTGCGACCTAACGATCGCCGCCGACAACGCCCGCTTCGGCCAGACCGGCCCCCGGGTCGGCAGCTTCGACGGCGGCTTCGGCGCCGGATTGATGGCCCGCACGGTGGGCCTGAAGAAGGCCAAGGAGATCTGGTTCCTCTGCCGCCAGTACGATGCCCGCGAAGCGCTGGAAATGGGTCTGGTCAACGCCGTGGTGCCTTTGGCCGACCTGGAGACGGAAACCGTCGCCTGGTGCCGCCGCATGCTGGAGCTCTCGCCCACCGCGCTGCGGGTGCTGAAATCGGCCTTCAATGCCGATACGGATGGCTTGGCGGGCATCCAGGAACTGGCCGGCAACGCCACCGCCCTGTTCTACATGACCGACGAGGGCCAGGAAGGCCACCGGGCCTACCTGGAAAAGCGCCGCCCCGATTTCGGCCGCTTCCCCCGGCGCCCCTGATGCCCTTCGTCTCCGCCTTCGCCATCCTGCCCTACCGTCTGGCGCTGCGCCGGCCCTGGCGGAGCGCACGCGGCACCGTGACCCACCGCGAAGGCTTCCTGGTGCGCCTGGACACCGCCGAAGGCCCGGTGGGATTCGGCGACTGCGCCCCCCTGCCCGGCCACGGCACCGAAACCGCGGCCGAGGCCCTCGCCGCGCTGGAGGAGATGCGGGGCGGTTTCCGGGGCGGTCCCGTTCAGGGCCTGATGGCCGGACTGGTACACCGCCGGCCGCGGAACCCGGCCGCCTGCTGCGCCGTGGAAACCGCCTGCATCGACCTGCTGGCCCAGGACAAGCACAAGCCGCTGCGGCGCTATCTGCAACCCCAGGCCGGCAACCGGGTGAAGGTCAACGGGGTGGTGGGCGGCCTGGACGACGGGGCGCCGGACCGGGCGGCGGGGCTGCTGGCGGAAGGCTACCGGGTGCTCAAGGTCAAGCTGGGCATCGCCGATTGGCCGGAGGAATTGGAGCGCCTGCGCGCCCTGCCCGAAGGCGCCCTGTTGCGCCTGGACGCCAACGGCGCCTGGACCGCCGAACAGACCCGGACCGCCATCGCGGACCTGGCGGATCTGCCCATCGAGGCGCTGGAAGAGCCCTGCGCCACCGCCGACATGGTGACGCTCGCCGCCTTGCAGGACGCCGCCCCCTTCGCCATCGCGCTCGACGAATCACTGATCCGGCTGGGTCCGGAAGCGGTGATCGCGGCGCGGCCGGTCAAGCGCCTGGTGCTCAAGCCGGCGGTACTGGGCAGCCTGGGCCTCGCCCGTTTCCTGGGCCACCGGGCGCGCGCGGCGGGAATGGAAGCGGTGGTCACCACCGCCCTCGATTCCGCCGTCGGCGTCCTGGCGGCCTGCCAGGTGGCGGCGGCCATCGACATCGACGGCACCCTGGCCCATGGCCTATCGACGTCGTCCTGGCTGGCCGAAGACGTCGGCCAAGCCCCGGCCGTCGAGAACGGAACTCTCCGCCTTCCCGAACTGCCGGGCCTGGGGTTCATCCCCCGATAGGATTCAGCCGCCCTCGCACAGCCGGGTGACGAAGTCGCGGATGCCGACCTGGCGGTCGCGCTTCAGGCGTTCGGCGGTCAGGATGGCCTGGACCTGGGCGACGCTTTCTTCCACCACCCGGTTCACCACGATGTAGTCGTATTCCCGGTAGTGGCTCATTTCCGCCGCCGCCTTGGACATGCGCTTGCGGATGACTTCGTCGGTATCCTGGGCGCGGGCGCGCAGGCGACGTTCCAGTTCGGCATGGCTGGGGGGCAGGATGAAGATGCTGACCAGATCGTCGCGGGCATTGTCCCCCAACTGCTGGGTGCCCTGCCAATCGACGTCGAACAGCACGTCGTGGCCGGCCTGCAGGGCCACTTCCACCGGCTGGCGCGGCGTGCCGTAGAAATTGTCGAACACGCGGGCCTGTTCGAGGAATTCCTTGCCTGCCGCCATGGCATGGAAGCGCTTTTCGTCGATGAAGAAGTAGTCCTTGCCGTCCACCTCGCCCGGACGGGGAGCGCGGGTGGTGGCGGAAACCGACATGCGCAGGTTGGTTTCCCGGGCCAGCAATTCACGGGAAATGGTGCTTTTGCCCGCCCCCGAGGGCGAGGACAGCACCAGCATCAATCCGCGCCTGGAAATGCCTTCCGCCACGTCCATATCCGCTCCCTTCACTCGATGTTCTGGACCTGCTCGCGAAACTGTTCGATGGTCGCCTTCAGGTCAAGGCCGATGCGCGTCAGTTCCACGTCTCCCGACTTGGAGCACAACGTATTGGCCTCGCGGTTGAATTCCTGGCACAGGAAGTCAAGCTTGCGGCCCACCGCCCCGCCCCCGGCCAACAGGCCGCGCGCCTGATCCACGTGGGCGGCCAGGCGGTCCAGTTCCTCGCGCACGTCGGCCTTGCCGGCCAGCAGGGCGATCTCCTGGGCGAGACGTTCCTCGGACAACGGCGGACTGCCCGCCATCAGGTCCTTCAGGCGGGCGAGGAACCGGTCGCGCACCGCCATCGGCTGGGCGGCGGCACAGCCTTCGGAGGCCTTGCGCAAGTCTTCGATGCGGTCCAACAGGCCGTCCAGCACGGCCTTCAGATTGGCGCCCTCGGCGGCCCGCATGGCGGCAAGCGCCTCGAAGGCCCGGTCCAGGTCGACCAGCAGCGCCTTTTCCAGGGCGGCGCGGGCTTCCTCCGAATCCTCTTCCTCGATGGGCTCGACGATGCCGCGCACGGCCAGCAGCCCGTCCAGGGTGGGCGGCGTGGCGTTGGGGACCTTGGTGCGCAGATGGGGCAGCAGGCCCACCAAGCGGTCGAGAAGGTCGGTGTTGATGCGATAGCCCGAGGCTGACTGGATGCGGTGCAGGGTCAAGCCGATATTGATGTTGCCGCGCTGGAAGCGGCCGTTGGCGCGCTCGCGGGCCATGGCTTCCAGGGTATCGAAGCCGGTGGGCAGGCGGCAACGGACCTCGCGGCCCTTGCTGTTGACGCTACGCGCCTCCCAGGTCCAGGAGACATGGCCGTCGTGGCCCTGGATGCGCGAAAAGCCGGTCATGCTGACGATGGACATGGCGGACCTTATACCGCAATCGGGCGTCTGGTATAAGCCTCTCATGAAGACGCCCAAGTCCATCCTCATCACCGGCGCGTCCAGCGGCATCGGCGAGGCCCTGGCGCTCGAATACGCGGCGCCCGGCGTGTTCCTGGCCCTTTCCGGGCGCAGCCGCGAGCGGCTGGAGGCGGTGGCGGAAAGGTGTCGGCGCAAGGGGGCGGAGGTGGATGCCCGCATCGCCGACGTGCGCGACCGCGCCGCCATGGGCGCCTGGGTGGAAGCCATCGAGGCCGCCGGCCACCCTCTCGATCTGGCGATCGCCAACGCGGGCGTCTCGGGCGGCACCAGCGAGGCCGCCGCCGCGGACGAGGAAACGCGGACGCGGGAAATCTTCGCCGTCAACATGGCCGGGGTGCTGAACACCGTCTGGCCGGTCCTGATCCCCATGCGCCGGCGCCGGCGCGGCCAGATCGCCATCGTCAGTTCCATCGCCGGCTACCGGGGCCTGCCCAACGCGCCGGCCTATTCGGCCAGCAAGGCGGCCGTGAAGGCCTATGGGGAGGCCCTGCGCGGCAGCCTCGCCCCCGAAGGCATCCGGGTGTCGGTCATCTGCCCCGGCTACGTGGAAAGCCGCATCACGGCGCAGAACCGCTTTCCCATGCCGTTCTTCATGGATGCCGTCAAGGCGGCCCGCATCATCCGCCGGGGCCTGGCTCGCGACCGGGGCCGCATCACCTTCCCCCGGCCCATGGCCTTGGTCGCCTGGCTGATGATGGTCCTGCCGCCGTCGTGGGTGGACATCGCCCTGACCCGGATGCCGAGGAAGGAGTAGGCCGCGGCCGCAATGGCCGCTCGATACCGGCCAACGAGTCACATATGGATGGCCTTGCCCGAGGCCGCCATCATGGCGGCCTCGCGCACCGCCTCGGCCAGGCCGGGATGGGCATGGCAGGTGAGCGCGATGTCCTCGGCGGCGCCGCCGAATTCCATCACCGATACCGCCTCCTGGATCAGGTCGCCGGCGTTGGGCCCGACGATATGCACGCCCAGCAGCCGGTCGGTCCTGGCATCGGCCAGCACTTTGACGAAGCCTTCCGCATCGCCGTTGGCCAAGGCCCGGCTGTTGGCCGAGAAAGGATACTTGCCGGCCTTGTAGGCGACGCCGTCCCGCTTCAGGGCGTCCTCGCTGCGCCCCACCGAGGCCGCTTCGGGGTGGGTGTAGACCACGCCGGGAATGGTGTTGTAGTCCACATGCGCCTTGCCGCCCGCCAGGATCTCAGCCAGGGCCACGCCTTCGTCTTCCGCCTTGTGGGCCAGCATGGGCCCGCCGATCACGTCGCCGATGGCATGGATGCCGGGAACGTTGGTGCGGAACTGCCTGTCCACCTTGACGAAGCCGCGCGGGTCCATCTCGACGCCCAATTTGTCCAGGCCCAGGCCTTCCGTGTAGGGCCGGCGGCCGATGGCCACCAGCACCACGTCGGCCTTCAGGGCCTCGGCGCCGCCGCCGTCCCTGGGTTCGACGGACAGGGTCACGCCGTCCTTGCCCGCCTTGGCGGATGCCACCTTGTGGGACAGGCGGAACTTGAGACCCTGCTTTTCCAGGCTGCGCTGCATGGTCTTGCGAACGTCCAGGTCCATGCCGGGCAGGATGGTGTCCATGAACTCGACCACGGTGACCTCGGCGCCCAGACGCCGCCAGACCGAGCCCAGTTCCAGGCCGATCACCCCGGCGCCCACCACCACCAGATGGCCGGGCACCGTTTCCAGGGCGAGCGCCCCCGTCGAACTGACGATGCGCCTTTCGTCGATGGCGACGCCCTGCAGCGGCGCCACGTCGGAACCGGTGGCAATCGCGATGTTGCGGCCTTTCAGGGTCTTGTCGCCGACCGTGACCGTGCCGGCATCCTGAAGCGTCGCCGCGCCGACCACGTAGTCGACCTTGTTTTTCTTGAACAGGAACTCGATCCCCTTGGTGAGACCGGAAACCACCGACTGCTTGCGCTTCATCATGGCCGCCAAGTCGAGGACCGGCTTGCCCACCTGTACCCCATGCACCGCCAAACCGTGCGCCGCCATCTCGTAATGGTGGGAGGACTGGAGCAGGGCCTTCGAGGGAATGCAGCCGACGTTCAGGCAGGTACCGCCCAGGGCGCCGCGCTTTTCCACGCAGGCCACCTTGAGTCCCTTCTGCGCCGCCTTGATGGCCGCCACATAGCCGCCCGGCCCGCCGCCCACGCATCCAGCATGATGCGCTGGGGGTTTTCGATGCATTCCTTGACCCGCACCAGGAAGGAGACCGCCTCGCGCCCGTCCACGATACGGTGGTCGTAAGAAAGCGCCAGGTACATCATCGGGCGGGCATGGATGCTGCCGTCGGGCATCACCATCGGCCGCTGCTGAACCTTGTGCATGCCCAGGATGCCCGACTGGGGCGGATTGAGGATCGGCGTCGACATCAAGGAGCCGTAAATGCCGCCGTTGGTGATGGTGAAGGTGCCGCCCGACAGGTCCTCCATGGTAAGCTTGCCGTCGCGGGCGCGCTTGCCGAAATCGGCGATGGCCTTCTCGATGTCGGCGAAGGAAAGCGCATCGCCGTCCTTCAGCACCGGCACCACCAGGCCCTGTTCGGTGCCCACCGCGACGCCGATGTCGTAGTGGTTCTTGTAGACGATCTCGTCGCCCGCGATTTCCGCGTTGACCGCCGGAAATTCGCGCAAGGCCACCACGGCCGCCTTCACGAAGAAGGACATGAAGCCCAGCTTGACGCCGTGCTTCTTGGAAAAGGAGTCCTGCATCTGGGCGCGCAACGCCATCACGGCGGTCATGTCGGCTTCGTTGAAGGTGGTCAGCATGGCCGCCGTGTTCTGCGCTTCCTTGAGGCGCTGGGCGATGCGCTGGCGCAGGCGGGTCATCTTGACCTTTTCCTCGCGCGGGCCGGCCGGCCGGGCCGGATACTGGGCCGGAGCCGGAGCGACCACTACCGGAGCCGAAGCCGGGGCAGGAGCGGGCGCCGCCGCCTTTTCCAGATAGGCCAGCACGTCGCCCTTGGTCAAGCGGCCGTCCTTGCCGGAAGCGGGAATGGCGGACGGGTTCAGGCCGTTCTCGTCGATCAGCTTGCGCACCGCGGGCGAAAGGGGTTCCTCCTCCGCCGGCTCGGGGGCCGGGGCAGGCTCGGCCTTCTTCGGCGCCGGGGCAGCGGCGGCGCCGGCCCCTTCGGCGATGCGGCCCAGCAGGGCCCCCACCGCCACTTCGGCCCCGACCGGAGCCAGGATCTCGGCGAGCACGCCGGCACAGGGCGCGTTGACCTCCACCGTCACCTTGTCGGTTTCCAACTCGACCAGGGGCTGGTCGGCGGCGATGACGTCGCCCGCCGCCTTCAGCCACTTCGCCACGGTCGCCTCGGCTACCGATTCGCCCAGGGAGGGTACCTTGATTTCCGTCGCCATGTCGTCCTCGTCCGTCGTTCAGCGCTCGATGCGCCGGAAGGGTTGCGGGATGGTCTCGAGCGGAGCCTCGAGGGCCTGGCTCAACAGGCCCCCCTGTTCCACCTTGTGGGTCTTCAGCAGGCCGGTGGCCGGCGAAGCCGAGGCCTTGCGCCCGGCATAGACCGGCCGCCGCGCCTTGCCGTCCAGGTCGTCCAGGATGTTCTCGATGCGCGGATAGACGAAGGTCCAATAGCCCATGTTGGCGGGCTCCTCCTGGCACCAGACCACTTCCGCGTTGGGATAGCGGGCGAGCTGCTGCAGGAGGCTTTGGCGCGGCCAGGGATAGAGCTGTTCCATGCGCACGATCGCCACGTCCTTGATGCCCTGGCCCCGGCGCGCCTCCAGCAGGTCGTAGTAGACCTTGCCGGAGCAAAGCACGACGCGCTTGATGTTCTTGTCCAGAACCAAGCGATCCATTTCGGGCAGCACCCGGTGGAATTCGGTGCCCAGCCCCATCAGGCCCAGTTCGGAAACCGCCAGCTTGTGGCGCAACAGGGACTTGGGCGAGAAGATCACCAGCGGCTTGCGGAAGTTCCGCCGCAACTGGCGCCTGAGCGCGTGGAAATATTGGGCCGGGGTGGTCAGGTTGCAGACCTGCATGTTGTCTTCGGCGCAGAGTTGCAGGTAGCGTTCCGGTCGCGCCGAGGAATGCTCGGGCCCCTGGCCCTCGTAGCCGTGCGGCAGCAGCATGACCAAGCCCGACAGGCGCAGCCACTTGGACTCGCCCGACGAGATGAACTGGTCGATAATCATCTGGGCGCCGTTGGCGAAGTCGCCGAACTGGGCTTCCCACAACACCAGGGTCTGCGGGTCGCTCAGCGAATAGCCGTACTCGAAGCCGAGCACGGAGGCTTCCGACAGCGGGCTGTCCAGGACTTCGAAATGGGCCTGGCCGGGCCGGATGTTGTTGAGCGGAATGTAGCGTTCCTCGTTCTCCTGGTCGACCAGCACCGCATGGCGGTGGGAAAAGGTGCCGCGCCCGCAGTCCTGGCCCGACAGGCGGACCGGATTGCCTTCCGTCAGCAGGGTACCGAAAGCCAGGGCCTCGGCGGTGCCCCAGTCGACGCCGTGGCCGGTCTCGATCATCTGGCGCTTGGCTTCGAGTTGACGTGCGATCTTGGCATTGAGGACGAAGTTCTTGGGCGCCTCCGAAATCACCCGTCCCACCTCGCGCAGCAGGTCCATGGGGGCGGCGGTCTCGAACTCGTGCAGTTCCTCCTCGCCGGTCAACTGCACCAGGCCCATCCACTTGCCTTCCAGCCAGTCCGCCTTGTTGGGACGGTAGCTGCGCCCGGCATCGTAGGCTTCGTCCATGCGGGCACGGAAGTCGGCCACGATGCCGTCGGCCTCCTCGCGGGTCAGCACCCCTTCCTCCACCAGTTGGCCGCCGTAGATCCGGCAGGTGGTCGGATGCTTGGCGATGGTCCGGTACATCACCGGGTTGGTGAACATGGGCTCGTCGGCCTCGTTGTGGCCGTGGCGCCGGTAGCAGAACATGTCGATGACCACGTCACGCCCGAATTCCTGGCGGAATTCCATGGCGATGCGGGCCACGTGCACCACCGCTTCCGGATCGTCGCCGTTGACGTGGAAGATGGGCGCCTGGATCGTCTTGGCCACGTCCGACGGATAGGGCGAAGAGCGCGAATACTTGGGCGCCGTGGTGAAACCGATCTGGTTGTTGACGATGATGTGAATGGTGCCGCCGGTCCTGTAGCCCTTCAGTTCCGATAGCCCCAGACATTCGGGCACCAGGCCCTGGCCGGCGAAGGCCGCGTCGCCGTGCAGAAGCACGGCCATGACTTGCTTGTGGCCCATGTCGCCGCGCTGGGTCTGCTTGGCCCGCACCTTGCCCAGCACCACGGGGTCGACCGCTTCCAGGTGGGACGGATTGGCGGTGAGCGACAGATGGACCACGTTGCCGTCGAAGGTCCGATCCGACGAAGTGCCCAGATGGTACTTGACGTCGCCCGACCCCTGGACGTCCTCCGGATTCGCCGGATTGCCCTGGAATTCCGAGATCATCGCCGCATAGGGCTTGTGCATCACGTTGACCAGCACGTTGAGCCGGCCGCGATGCGGCATGCCCAGCACCACCTCCTTGACGCCCAATTGGCCGCCGCGCTTGAGGATCTGCTCCAGCGCCGGGATCAGGGATTCGCCGCCGTCCAGGCCGAAGCGCTTGGTGCCCACGTACTTGACGTGGAGGAACTGCTCGAAGCCTTCCGCTTCCACCAGGCGTTCGTAGATGGCGCGCTTGCCCTTCAGGGTGAATTCGGTGCGGTTGCGCACGCTCTCGATGCGGCGCTGGATCCAGGCCTTCTCGTCCGGGTCCTGGATATGCATGAACTCGACGCCGATGGACCCGCAGTAGGTCCCTTTCAGCACCTTCATGATCTCGCGCAAGGTGGCGCTTTCCAGGCCCAGCACGTGGTCGATGAAGATCGGCCGGTCCATGTCGGCTTCGGCAAAGCCATAGGTCTTCGGGTCCAGTTCCGGATGGTAGGCGTTGCCTTCCAGGCCCAAGGGATCGAAGCGGGCGATCAGGTGGCCGCGCACCCGGTAGCTGCGGATCAGCATCAGGGCACGCAACGAATCCCGCGTCGCGTCGCGGATGCCGCGGGCGGCGGCGCCGGCCGGCTGCAGGGGCGCGGTGCCCCCTGCCAGGTCGGAAAGCGAAGCGCCCGCCGTCGCACGCCCGATCACCGTCCGGTCCGACGGCGCCCAACTGGCGCCCTGCATGTCGTCCAGCAGGGCGCGGGCATCGTCGTGCAGGCCGTCGAAGAAGGAACTCCAACTCGGATCGACGGCGCCGGGGTCGTCCAGGTAGCGGGCGTAGAGTTCCGCCATGAAGGTGGCGTTGGTGCCGGAAAGGAAACTGTCCAGTGTTTCAGCCATGACGATGGTGGGCGGGGATGCGAGTCCCCGCCTTCCCTGGAATGGAGGATGGAAGAGAGGGGCTCAGTGGCGTGCCAAACCGCGTTCCTGGAGGAAGGACTTGAAGTCCATGTCCCCCAGGATGACGTCGTCGACCATGAAGGAAACCAGGCTGTCGAAGCAGTCGCGGATGTCCGCCATGTCGGTCATGTCGCCGCACATCCGGCGCACCGAATGGGCCCGCTGCAACAGGCCCCAGTGGTAGACGCAGTGCTGGGTGAGCCGAGGGAAACCGGCCGCCCTGAGAACCTGTTCCTCGCGGGCGAAGTGGTCGCGGGCCGCCTCGATGAAGTCGTCGAACAGCACCTTGCAGGACTTCAACTCGCCGTTGGTCACGGCATCGTCCAGCTGGTTGACCAGATCGATCAGCTTCTGATGGTCCGCGTCGATGCGGGGATGGCCGATGACGAATGTGTCCAGCAGTTCCACCTTGGCCATCCATATCCCCCATCCTTCGGCGGGCTCCCTCTCCCATATGGCTCAGCCCTTCAGGACTTTCAACATCGTACTGCCGATGGCGGCGGGAGAATCGGCGACGTGGATGCCGGCGCTCCGCATGGCCTCGATCTTGTCGGACGCCGTCCCCTTGCCGCCCGAGATGATGGCCCCGGCATGGCCCATGCGGCGCCCCGGCGGGGCCGTCATGCCGGCGATGAAGCCCACGGTCGGCTTCTTGACCTTGGACCGCTTGAGGAATTCGGCCGCGTCCTCCTCGGCCGAGCCGCCGATCTCGCCGATCATCACGATGGCCTGGGTTTCGGGATCGGCCAGGAACAGGTCCAGGCAATCGACGAAATTTGTGCCGTTGATCGGATCGCCGCCGATGCCGATGCAGGTCGACTGCCCCAGCCCGGCCGCCGTGGTCTGGGCCACCGCCTCGTAGGTGAGAGTGCCCGAGCGGGACACGATGCCCACCTTGCCGCGGGTGTGGATGTGGCCCGGCATGATGCCGATCTTGCATTCGCCCGGAGTGATGATGCCGGGGCAGTTGGGGCCGATCAGGCGGGTGCCGGACCCCTTGAGCGCCCGCTTCACCCGCAGCATGTCCTGGACCGGAATGCCTTCGGTGATGCAGACCGCCAAGGCGACCCCGGCGTCGATGGCTTCCAGGATGGCATCGGCCGCGAAGGGCGGCGGGACGTAGATCACGGAAGCGTTGGCCCCCGTCTTGGCGACCGCGTCCGCCACCGTGTCGAACACCGGCAGATCCAGGTGCCGGGTGCCGCCCTTGCCGGGCGTCACGCCGCCCACCATGCGGGTGCCGTAGGCGATGGCCTGTTCGGAATGGAAGGTCCCCTGGGCGCCGGTGAAGCCCTGGCAGATGACCTTGGTGGTCTTGTCGACGAGCACGGCCATGTTATGCGGCCTCCTTCACGGCCTTGACCACCGTCTCGGCGGCCTGGGCAAGATTGTCGGCGGACAGGATCGGCAGGCCCGACTGGGCCAGGATGCTCTTGCCCAGGTCCACGTTGGTGCCTTCCAGGCGCACCACCAGAGGCACGTTGAGGCTCACCTCCTTGGCCGCGGCCACCACGCCTTCGGCGATCACGTCGCAGCGCATGATGCCGCCGAAGATGTTGACGAGAATCCCTTCCACCTTGGGATCGCGGAGGATGATCTTGAAGGCTTCCGTCACCCGCTCGCGGGTGGCGCCGCCGCCCACGTCCAGGAAGTTGGCCGGCTCGCCGCCGTAGAGCTTGATGATGTCCATGGTCGCCATGGCCAGCCCGGCGCCGTTGACCATGCAACCGATGTTGCCGTCCAGGCGGATGTAGTTGAGATCGTACTTGGCGGCTTCCAGTTCGGCCGGGTCTTCCTCGTCGGCGTCGCGCAGCTCGGCCACCTTCTTGCGACGGAACAGCGCGTTGTCGTCGAAGTTCATCTTGGCGTCCAGGGCGATCACCTCGCCCGCCCCGGTGACCACCAGGGGATTGATCTCCACCAGGCTGGCGTCCAGGCCTGTGAAGGCGTCGTACATGGCCATCATGAACTTGACGGCCGCCCCCACCTGCTTGCCTTCCAGCCCCAGGCCGAAGGCCAGCTTGCGGGCATGGAAGGCCTGCATGCCCATCACCGGGTCGATGGCGACCTTGACGATCTTCTCGGGCGTCTTGCGGGCCACCTCCTCGATCTCCATGCCGCCCTCGGTGGAGGCCATGAAAGTGATGCAGGAGGTGGCGCGGTCGATCAGGGCGCCCAGGTACAGTTCGCGGGCGATGTCGCAGCCTTCCTCGATGTAAAGGCGCTTGACCTCCCTGCCCGCCGGGCCGGTCTGCCTGGTGACCAGCACGTGGCCCAGCATGGCCTTGGCGCTGGCGACCACGTCGTCCACCGACTTGACCACCCGCACGCCGCCCTTGCCGCCGGGATCGTCCTGGAAGCGGCCGGCGCCGCGTCCGCCCGCGTGGATCTGGGACTTCACCACCCAGACCGGGCCGCCCAGATTCCTGGCGGCGGCTTCCGCCTCGGCGGGGGTATAGGCGACCTCGCCCCTGGGGACGGCGACGCCGAATTCGGCCAGCAGCCGCT
Organism: Magnetospirillum sp. WYHS-4; assembly: GCA_039908345.1. Classification (NCBI taxonomy): domain Bacteria; kingdom Pseudomonadati; phylum Pseudomonadota; class Alphaproteobacteria; order Rhodospirillales; family Rhodospirillaceae; genus Magnetospirillum; species Magnetospirillum sp. WYHS-4. The sequence goes on along the minus strand of JAMOBD010000060.1, from coordinate 12,074 downwards.
TGGCCTGGTATTCGTGGATGTTCATGCCTACCCCATCAAGCCCTTGGTGATGTCGATCAGCTTGCGCACCGCGTCGACGGACTTGTCGAACAGCGCCCTTTCCTCGGCGTTCAAGCCGATTTCGACCACCCGCTCGACGCCGCCGGCGCCGATCACCACCGGCACGCCCACGTAGACGCCGCCGACGCCGTATTCCTTGTCGCAGTAGGCGGCGCAGGGCAGGACGCGCTTCTGGTCCTTGAGGAAGGCCTCGGCCATCTGGATGCCGGCGGCGGCCGGGGCGTAGAAGGCGGAACCGGTCTTGAGCAGGCCGACGATCTCGGCGCCGCCGTCGCGGGTGCGCTGGACGATCCCGGCCATGCGTTCGTCGGTGGACCAGCCCATCTTGATGAGATCGGGGACGGGGATGCCGGCGACCATGGAATAGCGCAGCAGGGGCACCATGGTGTCGCCGTGGCCGCCCAGCACGAAGGCGGTGACGTCTTCGACGGAGACCTTGAATTCCTCGGCCAGGAAGTAGCGGAAGCGGGCCGAATCCAGCACGCCGGCCATGCCGACGACCATATGGGGCGGCAGGCCCGAGGCCTCGCGCAGCGCCCAGACCATGGCGTCCAGGGGATTGGTGATGCAGACGACGAAGGCGTCGGGGCAGTTGGCCTTGATGCCCTCGCCCACCGCCTTCATCACTTTCGCGTTGGTGCCGATCAGGTCGTCGCGCGACATGCCGGGCTTCCTGGGAATGCCGGCGGTGACGATGACCACGTCGGCGCCCTTGATGTCGGCATAGTCGTTGGCGCCCTTGAGGGCCACGTTGGAGCCTTCGATGGCGGTCGACTGGGCGAGGTCCAGGGACTTGCCCTGGGGCGTGCCTTCCATGATGTCGAACAGGACGACGTCGCCCAGTTCCTTCAGCGAGACGAGGTGAGCGAGCGTGCCGCCGATCATGCCGGCGCCGATCAGAGCGATCTTCTTGCGAGCCATGAATTCCACCGTGAATTGACGATAAGGACCACGAGCCGCGGCGCGGCCCCATGCCGCACTGCAACATCCCCAAGGAAATAGGTAACGCGAAATCCCCCCTCCGACAAGGGGGGTCTTCGTGTTTTAGTGGCCGCTAAATTATTGGGGGCTAATATGAAAATGGCAATACCGCGCCATGGCCGCCCCGGCGGAGACAGCCAGGAACCCAGGCGGATACACGGCCAGAGAGTTAACGGTATATTTAGACACGTGAATATAATTGAACTTGGTTCATGCATATGGCATAGAGGCATCCGTCACAACATCGTAATCGTCGAGCGGGTATTTCGGTGTAGGGCAGGCTGGATTTTTCCATTCGGTTGCAAGGGGAGGACGGCGTGGCTGACGGACTCGACGGAATGGCTGGAGCGGATCACCACTTGATCGGCAGACGCGAAGCGCCGGTTGATCGAGCCGTGGAAATACTCCTCGGGCGATTGTTTCCCAGGGACGCGGAGGAACGGCGGCTGACGGACCAAGGGCGGATCGGCTTTTTGATCGGGAACACCGGAACCGGCAAGTCCAGCATCGCCGATCAGGTCTTTTCCCATGAGCAGGAGCGGGAAACCGAACACACCATCGACATGAGGTCGCTGCCGGCCAGGATGGGGGGTAATCGCTCCATCGTGGTCTACGACGTTCCGGGGAACCTGAGCCACGCCAGCGGCCACCAGAAGGCCTGGGACGCCATATTCCAGCACAAGGTTTCGGGGCTCATCAACGTCGTCTCCTACGGGTTCAACGAGACGGCCTCGCGAAACTGCCCCTACGCGCCCTATTCCGACGAGGCGAAGGGCATCGTCGATGCTTCTTATCTGGAATGGTTCCGGGCCGACGACGAGGATTTCCTCAGGACATGGCTGGACAGTATGCCGAGCCCCGAGAAGATCAAGTGGCTTGTCATCGCGGTGAACAAGCACGACCTCGTGTATCCGTTCTGGGAAAGAATCAAGATCCACTACGGTGCCGACAGCCGTTACGGCCAAGCCGTCCAAAACAGGCTTCCCAACCTGGAAGAATATCACGTGGTACCGGTGTGGGCTGGCCGGCGCGATGGCGCTGGCCAGAGCTTCAAGGGGCACATCCCCCCCCATTCCGGGACGGTGCCGGACCAGAAGGAAGCCATCAACAATACGTTCCTCGATACGGTCGATGCCTGCCTGAACCGGTGGAGGGCCTGATGAGTTTCCCCGTCGAAAAGGCGAAGGACGGTCCCCAGGCTGGGACGACCGCATCCCAACCGGACAGCGATGTTGGAAACATATCCGTTCTTACATCAAGAATACAGTATGCATCTGGGAAACTGAGTTGGCTTCGGGGGGCGGAAAAAGTTCTGTTTGTCGGGTCGCTTTTTGCTGCAATTGCCATGGCCTTTCATTCGGTTGTATTGATTTATATTGGATGGGTTCGGCTAACAACAGCCTCGCAGGGTGCGGTATTGCCTATAGTTCACATTGTGCCTGATCTTGCTGTCTTGTTGGGTATTGTCTTCGGGATTGCGTTTCCGTTCCTCACCTTCGGCGTCTATCGGGTGCATTCCTTTCTCGAAATGAAAAAGGTGACCGAGCCGACGCGGCAGGCGCTTGCCGCCATCAAGCGTTGCGGTACCAACCTGGCAGCGGAACAGCGGGTACATTTCGAACGGGTTCTGCGCTCGGCCCGGGCGGATTCCGACCTTGCCTATTTCGAAGGGCCGCTCAAGGAGCGATACGACATCGTCATGTCGGCTCTGGTGTTGGTGGGGGTTGGGAACGCCGCGTTGTGGGCCATATCCACCCTCTTTTCGGGACTAGGGCAAGGCGGCTTCCATGGCTGAAAGACGGGCGGATGCGGCAGTCGGCTTGATGAAGGATGCATGGATCTTTCGTGGGCTCATAGCACTCGACATGGTCTTGTATGTGGTCACGGTAGCTTCGGTCATATACTTGGTCGTTCGTGGCCTGGGCGGAAAGCAGGTCATTGAATTGCGGTTTCTTCCCGGTCTCTGGTCCGGGGATTGGCAGTTCGGCGTGATCGGCGGCGTCGTACTCTTTCATATACTGTTCGTCGGCCTGTATCGTTGGCTTCGCCCCACGCTTCTCGACCGCATCCGAAAAGGCCTGATGGCTCTCGAGCTTACGCTATCCGATGACGAGGCGGGCCGGCGGGGGGAAGTGGCCAATATTGAACGCGATGGGATCAGAAGATCGATCGAAGTGGGGCGCAACATCAGAAACCTGTCCACCCCGATGTTCGTGGTCAGGTTTGTCACAGGCGGCTTGGCCATTGTCGTTGATGTAGCCGTATTTTTGGTTCCTAGGTTATAATAATAGAATGAAAAATATGAAAGAAATAACAACATTTATCGATAATAGCGCAAAGAAGTTGCACGATGATCTGGCGTCAATTAGCAATAAAAAGAGCACTCCTCCAAAATCCCTGGTCCATTACGCCCCGCCAGATGTTCTGCATTCCATTCTTGAAGGCGGAGTGCTGTGGGCAACAGATCTTCGATACACCAACGACCTGTCGGAAATATCACATTCCGTCCAGGTGGTTAGCTCAGCATTTAATAACAAAATTACTGCCGACAACAAGCGTAACTGCCGTAAAATCAAGACAAATACATTGGATGGCTTTCTCGCCTGTCCAGTTGCTTTTGTCACGGAGCGCTTTGCCGATTGGATGAATCATTTCGATTATTATTCTGTCAGCTTCTGCGAGACGGAGAGAAAGATATCCCAGTGGCGTGCTTATGCGGCTGACGGAACCGGAGTCGCGCTGAAATTCGACGTTTCCTGGACCGGGAAGGACCAGAACGAAACCGGGGAATGGACACGCATTCGCGTCATGTATGACGACACTCCGCTGGAGGATATTTCCAGGCGGGCCATCGACTTTCTGGAAACTCTTGTGAAATCCAGGGAACTAAAAAACCTACGTAAGGTTCAAAATGCTGAAAAGATTGTGCAATACCTGATTACCACCACCCTCGTCCATCTCGGGCCGTTCATGATGCGGTTCAAACACAACTTCTTTCACGAAGAGGACGAATGGCGGATCGCCCGTGTTTTCGTGAAGGGCGACGAAACGGCGGACATACGCCATCATTCCCGGCGCGGCGTGTTCACCCCCTATATCCCTCTGCCCTACCGATTGCGGATGAAGGATCGTACCAAAGAGGCTGGAGAGGCGGCGAAGGGCGGTCCGGTTCCGGTGCTGACCGAGGTCATCCTCGGCCCCCGTGCCGATTCGCGGAATAAGGACTCGCTCGAGGCGTTTTTCGCCCGCAAGGGGGCCGACGTGAAGGTTCGCCAGCAGTCCGCGCCGCTGAGGTGACCGGCGCCTAAAGCACCAGGGACACCATCCCGTCGGCCAGCTTGGGTTCGAACCAGGTGGACTTGGGCGGCATGACCTGGCCGGCTTCGGCCACTTCCATCAGTTCGTCCATGCTGGTGGGAAAGAGCGCGAAGGCGACCGCCATCTCGCCGGAATCGACCCGCCGTTCCAGTTCCTTCAGCCCCCGCATGCCGCCCACGAAGTCGATGCGCTTGTCGCGGCGGGAATCCAGGATGCCCAGCACCGGTTCCAGCAGGTGGCGGGCCAGCAGGGCCACGTCCAGCCGGTCGGCCGGCGACACCTCCGGCCCCGGTTCCGCCTTGAAGCGCAGCCGCCGCCACGCGCCCCCCAGGTACATCCCGACTTCCCGTCGCGCCGCCGGCTTGGCGGGGCCGTCGGCCTTCTCCACGTCGAAGGCCTCGCCGACCTTGGCGAGGAAGTCCTCCCGGCTCAGGCCGTTCAGGTCGCGGACCACCCGGTTGTAGTCCAGGATCAGCATCTGGTCCTTGGGAAAGGAGACCGTGAGGAAGGATTCCCAGGGCGCCTCGGGGCCCGCGTCCGGATGGGCGGCGCGCAGCCTGGCGGCGACGCGCGATGCCGAGGCGGACCGATGGTGCCCGTCCGCGATATAGAGCGCCGGCATGGCGTCGAAGGCTTCGGTGATGGCCGCGATGTCGGCGTCGGCGTCGATGACCCAGAGGGCATGGCCGATGCCGTCGTCGGCAACCAGGTCGTAGGCCGGGGTTCCGGCGGCGACGCGGGCCAGCACCTCATCCACGGCGGGCGCGGGCGGGTGGGCCAGCAGGACCGGCCCGGTCTGGGCCTTCACCGCCTCGATCTGGCGGACGCGGTCGTCCTCCTTGTCGGGCCGGGTGAATTCGTGCTTGCGGATGCGGTTGGCGTCGTAGGCGGCCACCGAGGCGCCCAGCACCACGCCGGTCTGGACGTGATCGCCCATCTTCAGCCGGTAGACGTAATAGCAGGGCCTGGGATCGCGCCTCAGCACGCCGGCCGCGACCAGGCGGTCCAGGTTCTCGGCCGCCTTGGCGTAGACCTCGGGAGCATGGACGTCGGTGCCGGGCGGCAGGTCGATCTCCGGCTTGGAGACGTGCAGGAAGCTCCAGGGCTTTCCGGACGCCCGCTGGCGGGCCTCGGCGGAATCGAGGACGTCGTAGGGCGGCGCGATGACTTCGGCGGCCCGTTCGGGAACCGGGCGGAGCCCCGCGAAGGGACGGACGAGCGATGTCGGCACGGCGGTCTTCCTTATGCTTTCCGCCGGGGATAGCACGACGAAGGGGCCGGACGGAAGACCCTCCGGCCCGGCCAGGGAAAAGTCCCGACCGCCCGCGCCGCCTTTCCCCCCTCACCCCAACCCCTCTCCCACGAGGGGAGAGGGGCTTTCCGGGCGGTTCGCTCCCCTCCCTCGCCCCTTGTGGGAGAGGGAGGGGCAAGGGGAGGGTGAGGGGTCAAGCCATAATGAGAATTGCGGCCGCCATGCCGTCGACGTTGCCCGACTCCCTCGAGATATTCTATAACGGGCCCATGGTCGTCGATGCGTACTTTTGGAAACTCGTATAGCCATGTCGCGCAATACATTCCTGTTCGCCGCCATCGCCTTCCTTCTTTGGATGGCAACGGCCACCGCCGGGGCCCCGGACCCCGCGGTGGGACGGGGGGAATTCGACGACCTGCGCTCCCGCCATTGGGACACCGACCGCGAGGTCCGGAACCTGGGGCTGCGGAACGCCGAAACCCGCAAGGACCTGGAGTCCCTGAAGGACGACCTGGCCCGCGACCGCGCCCACCAGGACCACCGCTTCGCTGCCCAGGACGGGCGGATCGGGGATTTGATGAACTCGGCCGACTGGCTGGCGATCTTCATCGCCATCGTCTCCGCCGTGGGCCTGTTCGTCGGCTGGCACAGCGCCGGTGAAAAGGCCCGGAAAATCCTGAAGGAATGGATGGACCAGAATGCCAAGGCCGAAGTCGCGGCCTTGGTGGATCAAGCCAAACGTGATCTGCATGACCAACTCGCCGAAGCCCGCGCCCTGATGGAGGAGTTGCGGCGGCATCGCGATAATACCTGGTTGACGGTCGTAGAAATCCAGGCATTCAGAGACCGGCTGGACGGGAGCGAAATCCCTAAGCTATCGCCGGAACAGGAAAGGGACGTCCGCACCTCGGCCACGGCAGCGGCCCAGAAGCCCGATGCAGAAAGGGAGTATTCGGACTGGATATACCTTGCTCTGGAGGCCGAAGGGCTAGACCGATTCGCGGATGCGGCCAATTATTATAAAAAGGCGGCGATGGACCCAGAAATAGATTCGATCAGCGTCCGCCGTGCGTTGTTCAATCAAGCATGGGCGCACGGAAAGAATGGAACCTATAAAGCTGCAATATCCGTCTACAAGGACCTGATCGACCGCTTCGGCGACGCCTCCGAACCGGCGCTCCATGAATGGGTTGCCAAAGCCCTGGTCAATATGGGAGTGGCGGTCGGCAAGACCGAAGGGCCCCAGGCGGCCATTGACGTTTACAGACGAGCCATCGACCGCTTCGGCAGCGCTACCGAACCAGCGCTCCGCGAACAGGTCGCCAGGGCCCGCAATAACAAGGGGTCCCAATTATTTCATTTGGCCAAGAAGGCTTGGCAAGCGAGCGGCCAGAACGACGACGCCCGCAAAAAGTTGGCGGAAGCCCTGGCCGAGGTGGAAGCCGCCCTGGTCGTTCTACCGGACAATTCCATCTACCTCGGCAACAAGGCCTACATCCTATTCCTGCTGGACCGGCGGCAGGAAGCTGAAGCGCCATTGCGCGAGGCGCTGAAATTGGGCGGCGACGCACGACGGCAGGCTAGACTCAAAGAATCCGCCATCGATCCCGTGCCCCCCGACGAGGACTTCACTGCCCTGGTAGACCGGCTGTGGGACGAGCTTCATCCGCCGCCGGCCTGATCCCCCTGCCCGGCAAGGGCGCGACTATGCTATGCTGTCCTTCCGACGGGAGGTTCCGATGCCGGCCAGGCTGTCCATCGACGGAAAGCGGATCGAAGGGTTCTGCAAGGCGCACCATGTGCGACGGCTCGCCTTGTTCGGTTCCGTTCTGCGCGACGACTTCGGGCCCGACAGCGATCTGGACATCCTGGTCGAGTTCGTCCCCGGCCTGGAACCGGGCCTGGAGTTCTTCGCCATGCAGGACGAACTGGCCGATATGCTGGGGCGCCGGGTGGACCTGAACACTCCCGGCTTCCTCAGCCGCCATTTCCGCGACCGGGTCGTCCGCGAGGCCGAGGTCATCTATGAAGCGTCGTGACCCGCCGGCCTGATCCCCCCCCCCGACCCGCCCCTCGCCAACCGGCGCCCGAGCCGCTATATAGCGGCCCATGACGGCGAACCTGTTCATTCCTCCCAGGCGGCCGGCGGCGTCCGGGCGGGCGGCGTTCCGGCTGGCTTCCCCTTTCGCGCCGGCCGGCGACCAGCCGCAGGCCATCGCCGAACTGGCGGCCGGACTGGAAAGGGGCGAGCGCGACCAGGTGCTGCTGGGCGTCACCGGGTCGGGCAAGACCTTCACCGTCGCCCATGTGATCGCCAGGCTGGGCCGCCCCACCCTGGTGCTGGCGCCCAACAAGACGCTGGCCGCCCAGTTGTACGGCGAGATGAAGGCCTTCTTTCCCGACAACGCGGTGGAGTATTTCGTTTCCTACTACGACTACTACCAGCCCGAAGCCTACGTGCCGCGCACCGACACCTATATCGAGAAGGACGCCTCGATCAACGAGCAGATCGACCGCATGCGCCACGCCGCCACCCGGGCCCTGCTGGAACGCGAGGACGTCGTCATCGTCGCCTCGGTGTCCTGCATCTACGGCATCGGGTCGGTGGAAACCTATTCCAAGATGGTGCTGCGCCTGGAAAAGGGCGACGAGGTCGACCGTTCCGCCCTGGTCAAGGGCCTGGTGGAACTGCAGTACAAGCGCAACGACGCCGCCTTCGAACGCGGCACCTTCCGGGTGCGCGGCGACGTGATCGAGATCTTCCCCAGCCATTCCGAGGACCGCGCCTGGCGCCTGTCCCTGTTCGGCGAGGAACTGGAAGCCCTCTGGGAGATCGATTCGCTCACCGGCGAGAAGATCGGCGCCCTGCCCGAGATCGTGGTCTATCCCAACAGCCACTACGTCACGCCGCGCCCGACGCTGCTGCAGGCCATCCCCGGCATCAAGAAGGAATTGAAGGACCAGGTCGACGCCTTCGTCGCCGAAGGCAAGCTGATCGAGGCCCAGCGCCTGCAGGAACGCACCGCCCTGGACCTGGAGATGCTGGAAACCACCGGCTTCTGTTCGGGCATCGAGAACTATTCCCGTTACCTGACCGGCCGCGCCCCCGGCCAGCCGCCCCCCACCCTGTTCGAATACCTGCCGGAAAATTCGCTGCTGGTGGTCGACGAAAGCCACGTCACCGTCGGGCAGTTGGGCGGCATGTCCCGGGGCGACTTCAACCGCAAGAGCACGCTGGCCGACTTCGGCTTCCGCCTGCCGTCCTGCGTCGACAACCGGCCGCTCAAGTTCGAGGAATGGGAGGCCATGCGGCCGCAGACCATCTTCGTTTCCGCCACCCCTGGCCCCTGGGAGATGGAACGCACCGGCGGCGCCTTCGTCGAACAGGTGGTGCGTCCGACGGGCCTCATCGATCCGCTCTGCCTGGTGCGGCCGGTGGAACGCCAGGTGGACGACCTGCTCGCCGAGGTCAAGGCCACCGCCGCCAAGGGCTTGCGGACCCTGGTCACCGTGCTGACCAAGCGCATGGCCGAGGACCTGACCGAATACTTGCACGAACACGGGGTCCGGGTGCGCTACATGCATTCGGACATCGAGACCCTGGAGCGCATCGAGATCATCCGCGACCTGCGCCTGGGCGCCTTCGACGTGCTGGTCGGCATCAACCTGCTGCGCGAAGGGCTCGACATCCCCGAATGCGCCCTGGTCTGCATCCTGGACGCCGACAAGGAAGGATTCCTGCGCTCCAAGACCAGCCTGGTGCAGACCATCGGACGGGCGGCGCGCAACCTGGACGGACGGGTGATCCTCTACGCCGACCGGATGACCGAGTCCCTGCAATACGCCCTGGGCGAGACCTCCAGGCGGCGCGACAGGCAGCAAGCCTACAACGCCGCCCACGGCATCACGCCGGAAAGCGTCAAGACGCGGATCGGCGACGTCTTGCAGTCGGTCTACGAACAGGACTACGTCACCGTGGACACGGGGGCGGCGGGCGATGTCCATTTCGCCGGCAAGGACATGCGCGCCGTGATCGCCGAAATGGAAAAGCGCATGAAGGCGGCGGCGGCCGACCTGGAATTCGAGGAAGCCGCCCGCCTGCGCGACGAAATCCGCCGCCTGGAAGCGGCCGAACTGGGTCTCGCCAAGCCCGGTGTCGCCCCCAACGCCGCCGTCCGGCGCGACGCCGGCAAGCCCAAGGGACGGGGAAGGCGGCGATGACCCGGTGGGGGCTTGTCCTGTCCGTCCTGCTGCTGGCTTGGCCCGCCGCCGCCAAGGAACCGGCCGGGCCGGCCCATCTGGTGGTGGACGCGGGCTCCGGGCGGGTGCTGGCGGCGGAAAATGCCGGCCAGCAACGCCATCCGGCATCTCTGACCAAGCTGATGACCGTCTATCTGGCCTTCGCCGCCGTCGACGAAGGCCGCGCCAAGGCCGATACCCGCATCGCCGTCTCGCCGCGCGCCGCCGGCCAGCAGGGCAGCGTCCTGGGCCTCAAGGCGGGCGGCAGCCTTACCCTCGCCGAAGCGGTGAAGGCGCTGATCGTGCGTTCCGCCAACGACGCCGCCGTGGCCATCGCCGAACATCTGGCCGGCGGCGAGGCCGAGTTCGCCCAACGCATGACCGCCACCGCCCGCCAGTTGGGCATGACCGCCTCCAGCTTCCAGAACGCCACCGGGCTGACCGCGCCGGGACATCTGAGCACGCCCCGCGACATGGCGATCCTCGCCCTGGCCTTGCGCAAGCGCTTTCCCGACCTCTATCCCCTTTTCGCCCAGCGCCAGATGGACTGGGGACGGGGAACGCTGCCGACGGTCAACGGTTTCCTCACCTCCTTTTCCGGGGCCGAGGGGATGAAGACCGGATTCACCTGTCCCGCCGGCTACAACCTGGTCGCCACCGCCCAACGGGGCGGACGACGCCTCGTCGCCGTGGTGATGGGGGCGCCGGGGCGCAAGGAACGCGACGCCGCCATGGCCCGCCTGATGGAAGCCGCCTTCAAGAAAGGCGAGCCCGGCGAGCCGGCCCCCAGCCTGGCCGATCTGCCCAACGGCGGGGCCGTCGTCCCGGATTTGTCGGGCAGCGTCTGCAAGGGCGGCGTGCCCGGCGCCTCGTCGAGCTACGGCGGCAAGCGCAAGGCCCTGCCCAAGGGCTGGGCCCTGGAAGTCGCCTTCGGCCACAGCGAACGCGAAACCCGCCAACGCCTGGGCCAGGCCCAGAAACGCCTGGGCCGGGACGCCGGCGGCGGCAGCCAGGCGGTGGTGCTGCACGCCATGGGCGGCCTGATCGTCTATCGCGGCCTGATCGCCGGCCTGAAGGAGGAAAAGGCTGTGCAGACCTGCCTGGCCGCCCGGGGGCGCGGCGAATGGTGCCTGGTGCTCAATCCCGCCATGCTGGAAGGCGCCCTCGATACCGAACGGCGCCTGATGATGGCCGTCGCCCGCTGACGCCGGCTCATCTCGCACTCGCGAGATCGTGAACGCCTTTGCGGAATCATGGTCTTGCGGAACCTCATAATACGCTTATATTAGGTATAGCTAATTATCGAGGCCCGGATTTTCCGGGACGCCACAACAGAAAGGATACCCCCGATGCTGAAGAACGTTTTCGCGATCGCGCTGACCGCGGCTGCCGTCGCCGTTTCCGGTGTCGCCATGGCCGCCGAGCAGTATGTCATCACCGACTACGAGCGCGTGCTCATCTCGCCGGTGCCCTGCGCCGACGCCAAGAAGGCCATCGACGACGTGGTGATCGACGTTCCGGTCGCGCCGAAGTCCTGACGCCGCCCGGCCAACGGGCCGGATCGGGGCCGCGGGAGAGCATCCCGCGGCCCTTTTTCTTTCCCGCTTGCCACCCCGCCCCCGCCCGGCCTAGGGTTCCCGGCTTGGGCCCGCTTGGCGGAATTGGTAGACGCAACGGACTTAAAATCCGTAGTCCGCAAGGGCGTGCCGGTTCGAGTCCGGCAGCGGGCACCAACTATTTTCAGTGTATCGTGACGCTTCCACGGGGATCGAGCCTCATCTGGCCGGTTGGTATGCCCCTTGAATACGCGGATGCAGGACTCTATTGTTTCCTTACATCCTTACCAGCGGATATCCCCATGCTCGCCCCTGCCGAGATGAGGTCCCGGCTGCCGGGATGATGGCCCCTTGCGGCTGTCCAAGATCGGCGACGACATCAAGGGCCTGGCCAGTTCTTCAGGCCGCGCCCGGTGGTCGATTTCATGGTGAGCCTGCTGGACCCGAGGGAAGGCGAGCTGATTTGCGACCCGGCGGCGGGTACCGGATATAATTATTGCGGGCTGTTCCATTCTAGGTTACACCTCGTAACAGTTTAGAAGTCCTATTAAGACCCAACTTGAACAGTGGAGGGGCGTTTTGGGAGAGGCCCCTATTGAAAATATTGGGTTTTTTGGCCTGAAATCCGGACCTGGCGAAAAATGTAGTGGAACATTTTCTCTGTCGTT